>CAZVOS010000326.1:0-4424 GCA_964628845.1 uncultured Bacteroidales bacterium
ATAATAAGCAAAAACATCATAATTGTATGAATTCGGATAAAGGTTTAAATCGGTATAAGCAGAATCGTTGTTAACGATAGCAATTATTTGCCCATCTCTTGCCACAGCATAATGCAAGGGTGTATCATTTGCAGGGGAGTTCCAATTTAAGGCCACATCGTTATTATTTACTATTTGTAATGATAAATTTTGAGCAGGATCGGGCGAAGGAACCTGTTCAATTAAAAAATTATCCAGATAATATTCATTAATGCCACCTACATTCCATGCATAGAAATTAATGGCATCGAGTTTATTAATGCCGGAACCATCATTGAAAGTTCCATTGCTCCATTTATAAGCATGTACGAGTGTATCGTTCACATAAATATCAGCCCAATCATTATCGAGGTCTATAAAGTGTTGTATTTTTATCCAAGTATCGCTGGGATAGGAAAAGGAAGCAGCGGCAGCCCCTCCGCCATCAATTTCGACAGTACCATTTTGGAAGAAAATCTGCATGCCCCAAACATTACCTGTACCAGTAGGGTTGAAGTTTTGCATCAAGTTGTAATAAGCTTGTTTGCCACTTGGTATATAGAAATAAAATTCAATTCTGTATCTGTTAGAGGTTAAATCGTTAAGTTCAATCACACCATCGTTGCTGCCAAAAACCCTAACAGAATTAGCCCCAGAAAAAGCAAATGAATCGGATACAGTTGGGTCTTCGGCTGAACCGGGATTGCCACTCCATGTGTTCCACCAAGTTGTTGACTGGGTTGCGATACCCTGACCGACTGTATAGGAGTCGAAATCATCGGTATACATGACCTGAGCATAAGATAATTTAAATAAAAAAGAAAGGCATAAAAAACTGATAAATAAAAATTTTTTCATTGGTAGTTGTTTTAAATTAGAGTATTAGTTTATCAATGCTAAATTAAAAAAAAAATCATTACTGTTGAAATAAATATTTAAAAAAGCTATTAGAAGCATATTTATATTAAAATTTAATTGTAATTTAGCTTATTCATTTTTAATCAGTAAATTACTAATATGTATAAAATTACATTTTTAATAGTATTTATAATCCATTTTTTTATAGCCATTACATATTCACAGGTAGTTATAACACATGAGGATATGCCCAATGTAAAAGAAATATATAGCGTCAAGCTTAAGACAGATATTATGAGTTCATCATTTGATTATACAGAAACTGGTGCAGATTTTACATGGGATATAAGTGACATAGATTTTTCGGGGGAAAGGCAAGATACATTTGTGAGTGTAAGCTCTACCCCTTTAATATTTAATATTTATTTCAGCAACACACAGGATACTGCACGAAAAGCAACTATTGCCACAGCAAGAAACTTTAGTATTCCTGTTCCCGGAATAACTATTGAAGATGTGTGTTTTTTTTACAAGGAATCTACAGACAGATATTCAGAAGTAGGTTTTGGTGCTGTTATAAATGATATACCCATGCCTATTAAATATAATAAACCAGATGTTTTATATTATTTCCCTATAACATATGGCAGCAGGGATACTTCTTATTCAAGGTTTTATTTTAATTTAACTGATTATGGTTATTTTGGGGAATCTAAAAGGCGGATAAATCATGTTGACGGCTGGGGTACATTAATAACTGAAAAGGGAAGTTTTCCTGTAATAAGAATCAAATCAGATTTAGCTATTGAAGATACTATCTATTATGAAGCTTATTCACAAGGTATTAAATTTGACAGGACTGAAACAGAATATAAGTGGATTGCTGCCCAAACAGGCATTCCATTTCTTTTAGTTACTGAAAGGATGAATACTACTAATATGGAGTTATTTGATACGATGTTTATGAATACTGCTTTTATTCAGGATTTGTCCTCCTCCCCTTTTAGTTTTTCAATTTATCCAAATCCTATTAAAGATTTTTTCACAATAGGTGTTGATATTAAGGAACACACACAACTTGAAGTATTGATTTTAGATGTGCTGGGACATACTGTACTAAAAAAACATATAACAAATGTTCCAAAGGGTTATTTTGTTGATAGAATCAACATCTCTCATTTAAATCTATCTAAAGGCACATATTTTATTAAACTAATGTATTCAGAAACGTTTGCCATAAAGAAAATAATAGTTTTATAAATTTTCATTAAAACACCTAGAAAACGAGTCATATTGTAAAAAATAATGTTAAAACCTTATATATTATTTCTTGTTTCAATTATTAGCGTATATTTTATAGTTTCCTGTACACCACCAAGAGCCATAATCAATTCAGGCAAGGTTACTCCTTATAAGCAGGTTAAAGTTGGTGGGGATTTTACAGGAAACCTCACGACACATTTTGCGCGTAGTTTTTACGAAAATATTGAAACTATTGCAAAACCATTAATTAATAAAGATTCTCTAAATATCGACGAACAAATATTGTATTTGAACAGAACTGCACTTGCCTATGCTATAGACCCATTTGGAGCAGGTTACGATTTTTATGTGCGTTATGGTGTTGCTTCTGGTTTTGATGTGGGTTATAAACTGGCTTCGGGCACACATGTTTTTGATGGGCAATATCAGTTTATGGGTTCAAAGGGTACGGTAAGCGAGCCAGCAGATGGGATGCTGCATGGCAGTATTGGGTTTGAATATGGTTTTAAAAATTACAGTTTACCTAATTGGAAAGGATTGAAACTTGCACAGGAAATACTTGATTTTGACCTCAAACGTAAAGATCTATTAGTTCCACTTATTTTTAGTGTAGCCATTGGACCTGAGGAAACCTATGGCAGTATTTCGTGTGGCATTGTTTACAGTCATACATTTTTAAACTATGGATTTGGGAACAGCCGTATTTATGATACCCTTAACAGTTTGTCGCCAGAAATTGTGGCAGCAATACATTCGAAACAAAATTTTTCTTCATTGGGAACTTTCTTTAATTTTAAACTGGGATATAAGTATATATATGTCATACCTGCCTTCGCTATATATTATCAGAATTATGGCAAATATAATCTTATTGATGGCAATCAAACAGGGTTTAAGGGTTTTTCACTGGTGCCTTCTTTTGGGTTGCAAATAAATCTCACTGAAGTATCTGGTGGGTTAAGGAAAAAAGATAAAGCTTCGTTTGGGGACTAGTATTACACAATAATAATATCTTTTATTTTAATAAGATAGCTTATAAAACAATCATTAATAATAGTTAAGTAAGGTGTTTATTTTTTTATACACGTCTGCAGCATTTCTGAATTTTTCAGAATATCTGATAAAAAAAGAAATTCATCTATCATACCGTTTTCTGTCAAATCACCTGTAATAACGATGAATTCAACATCATTTCTTTTGTTGATATTAATAACTGCATCAAGCAGTTCATCATAATAAGATATGAATATCAGTTAAGATAGCAAATTTATAACTGTTACCCAAATTAAGAGTTATAATGTCATTAATACTTTTATGATTTTGATTTTTTAGTTCTTCTGGTATGTAGGTACTGTATGGTGAAAATTCGAGTTTTTGACAAGACTGTAAAATAATAAACAGAAAAAATATTAAATGATATCTTTTAAAAATAAATACATTCATCGCTTTTTAATAAAAAATTTAATATTTAAATATTAATTATAAAACGCTATTATATAGATATCTTGGACTATAAAATTAAGCAATAATATTTAAAAAGATAAAATTTTATTAAGAAACAAATTAAAAAATAAATACTTTTCATTAATATTATTACGTTTTTAATATTATTTTATTATTTTTGTAACATAATTAAAAAATCTTCGTCTTAAAATGAAAAAAAAAGAATCAAAGAAAAAGATACAACTTATGGAAACAGCAAAGGAGCTTTTCTGGAAGCATGGATTTAAAAAAGTAAGTATAGAAGAGATATGCCAAAAAGCAAATGTAAGTAAGATGACTTTTTATCGGTTATTTGAAAATAAAGCTGCTCTAGCCAAAGAATTATTAGATAGGGTGATGGCTGAGTCATGTGCTCATTTTAGGGAGATATTGAGACAGAACAGTAGTGTTGGAGAAAAGATGAGGCAAATAGTCTTGATGAAAAAAGAAGGGACAAAAGAAATCAGCACAGAATTTCTTTCGGATTTATATTTAAATCCTCAGCCAGAATTAAAAGACTATATTGCTGTAAAGATGCAGGAAGTATGGCTCAGTTTAACATCAGATTTCAGGCAGGCACAAACAGATGGGTGGCTCAGAAGTGATTTTAAGCCGGAATTTCTGTTGGCCATCAGTTTTAAGATGGTTGATTTGCTCAATGACAAACAGATATGTGGATTATATGAGACACCACAGGAGCTGATTATGGAGATGACAAACCTTATTGCCTATGGTATTTCGCCAAGAACTGATAATATCATATAATGAATTTAAGAATTATACATATAATAATAACTATAATT
>CAZVOS010000327.1:0-4412 GCA_964628845.1 uncultured Bacteroidales bacterium
ATCAGCTACAGGTGGCGTTCAACCTTATATATTTACATGGAACAACAACTTAGTTTCTGACTCAATACATACATTAACGGGTACTGTAACAACTACTTACACTGTTTTTGTAACCGACAGCCACAATTGTTTTACCAGCTCGCAAAGCTTTGAAGTATTTGTATATCCTGTGGTACAAGTTACCGCTCAATATTCAGGAGATTCTGCTGTATGTTTAAATAACAGCACACAACTAAACGCAGTAGCTACTGGCGGCAATAATGGGCCTTATTCATATACATGGAGTGAAGGTATCGGTGTACAAAATCCCCCTGTTCAGGTAACCCCCTTACAAACAACAACCTATATAGTAACAGCCAGCGATAATTGTGGCTCTCCTGTAGGTATTGATACGATAGCTGTTATTGTTAACCCACTGCCTGTTGTTGATTTTACAGGTGAAAATACAAATGGCTGTGAGCCACTCGAAGTGTCATTTTTTGATTTAAGCTATTCTGATATAAGCGAATGGGAATGGTATTTTGGAGACCCCCTAAGTGGAAGTAATAATACATCAAGTTTTGAAGACCCTTCACATATGTATCTTCATTCAGGTACCTATCATGTTTCTTTAATGGTTACAACTATTAATGGTTGTGTGGGCTCGGTGACAAAAACCAATTTTGTAGATGTATATCCTCTTCCTATAGCCAATTTCACATTTACCCCCCCCTTTGCAGAAATTGAAAACCCCTTGATATACTTTTTAAATCAATCGTCTGGTGATTCTTTATGGTTGTGGGATTTTGGTGACACTGAATCGGGACACAGCAACACATCTTATTTACAATCGCCGGTACACATGTACAATACACCAGGTGAGTATATTGTTTGGCTTACTGTATCAAGTGATAAGGGTTGCCTTGATTCAACATATAAAACCATAATTTACCGTCCTGAATATACATTTTACATGCCCAATGCTTTTACTCCCAATGCAGATGGCTTAAATGACACTTTTGGTCCTGAAGGAGTTGGTTTAGACTTAGATGATTATGAAATGCATATCTATGACAGGTGGGGGGGTCTGATTTTTAAATCGCATGATGTCAATGACAGGTGGGACGGAAAAATTTCTGGTTCAAACAAATATCACGTGGTAGGTGTATATAACTGGGTAATATTCTATACAAAGACCGCTGATTATGACAAACATCTGTATCGTTATACAGGGCGTGTTACTCTTATAAGATAATTTTTACTTAATTATAAACTTTAAATTTTTTACTATGAAAAAACATTTTTTTATTTTAACAGTATTGTGCTTCTTAATTAGCTCAGCATTCACACAGGACTTACGAAAAAACGGTTCTCTTTTCGGTAAAGTAGAATCGAATGGTGATGTACGCATAAACGGCAGCATCAAAGGTAAATTCGAATCGAATGGAGATATTCGTGTCAATGGCAGTATAAAAGGAAAAATTGAAAGCAATGGGGATATCCGCAAAAATGGAAGCATTGTTGGAAAAGTTGAATCGAATGGCGACGTCCGTATTTCAGGAAGCATTAAAGGAAAAATTGAAAGTAATGGGGATGTCAGAAAGAACGGAAGCATTGTTGGCTCAGCCAGTGGTGTGGATAAAGAATATGCCGCTGTTATCTTTTTCTTTGATTTTTTTGAATATTAAACTATAAAAACCTTATCTGCTAAATTGTACATCCTAAATTAATTTATATGAAAAACTTGAATAAGATTATATTTATTATTATATTTATATGTGCTCTATTAATAAAATTTAATATATATGCACAAAAACTTATAAGCGACCCTATTGAATACAATGATTTTATTGTAAAACAACAACAAGACATTGGAGCACAGATTGGTGTTTTAAACACTATTATAACAAACCCGCAATCTACTGAGAAATTGGCTTTAGAACAGGTAAATATAATTCTTGATATCACTTTAAAATCGATAGAAAATACTAATAATTTAGTTCCGTTAGAACCCGACTTTGATTTTAAAATGAATGCCATAAACTTATTTAACTTATATAAAAAGATTTTAGAAACTTCCTACGTAACTATGGTAAAAGAGTTATATTCTGCCAACAAGGATGATAATAAGCTTAAAAAAATTTATGATGAGATGATTTTAGAGGAGAAGAAATATGATGAAGCTTATTTAGCATCACAGGAGGAATTTGCCACACATTATAATTTTAAACTGGAATAAATTTTTTTTACAAATATAACGGGACGCTGTCCCTAAGGAGTTTATAATTATAATAAAATCACTACTGACCGACTAAATTTTTAAACGGTAAAATTATTTGTTCGGGATTCCTCTTCGCCAAAGGCGAATCGGAATGACAGTCAGTTAGTTTTTTATAAGAGACTGTCTCAAAAAAACACCTTGGGCCATTGTAAGTAACTTTAGCATCAGATTTCTCCCCACTTCAAGTGGGTCGAAATGACATTTAAAATCAATTGTCGAAAACAGGGGCGAACACTGGCCGCAGAGCGGCCAGTGTTCGCCCCTGTTTATCTTCTAAAAGCCGCGTCATTTCGACCCCGATAAATATCGGAAGAGAAATCTCTTAATTTATGTCGGTTAGTAGTGTAAAAAATGAGTCATTCCTTATTAGACAGCCCCATAGGGAAAAATATTTGTAAAGAATATCAAACCACAAACTAATACCAAACCGCTAACAAGAAAAATGACTTGTGCTGGTTCTCGAAGCAAGTGAATTATATTAAGTAACTTGATAACAAGTCGGTATATAAGCCCTGTAGAGGCGAAATATCCTTATTTAATTGAATAGTCCAAACAGATAAATTTTTCATAAATTTTTTATCGGACAAGAGTGATTAAATTTATTGAACAGCAAAGATATTTTTTAATAATTTTGCAAAAGTTTCAAAAACATTTTTAAAAAAAATATTAATCCAAAAAACATTTAAAATGAAGAAGTTAATTTATGTTTTATTAATCCCACTTATTATGACAGTTGTTTCGTGCAAGACTAAGAAAGAAGAACCCAAGGAAACCAATCCCTTATTAATGGCTTACGATACTCCTTTTGGGGTACCCCCTTTTGAGCAAATAAAAAACGAACATTTTAAACCTGCATTTGATACAGCTTTTAAGAAACACCAGGAAGAAATAAATGCTATTATTAATAACACTGAAGCCCCTGATTTTAAAAACACTATTGAAGCTTTAGATTATTCTGGGGAGGTATTAATAAATGTAAGTTCGGTCTTCTTTAATTTTCTTTCGGCTAATACCAGTGATGAATTGCAGGGTATAGCACAGGAAGTGTCGCCTAAAATTTCTGAACACTACGACAACATCATGTTAAATAAGGAACTTTTTAAGAAAGTAAAGACTGTTTATGAAAGTACTGAAAAAGGAAAATTGAATGCAGAACAGTCAAGGTTACTTGATGAGACTTATAAGAAGTTTATCAGAAGTGGTGCAGGACTAAACGATACTGAACAGAGCAGGATGCGTGAGATTAATCAGGAGCTTTCATCTCTTACTTTAAAGTTTGGAGATAATGTATTGGCCGAAACAAATTCGTTCAAATTATTTGTTAAAACAGAAGAAGAACTTGCCGGCTTGCCGCAAAGTTTAAAAGATGCTGCATCGGAAGCAGCAAAACAGGAAGGTGCCGAAGGACAATGGCTTTTTACGCTTCAAAATCCAAGTATAATGCCCTTTTTGCAATACGCAGAGAACAGGGAATTGCGTAAAAAAATGGTGGACGGCTATATTTCGAGAGGTAATAATCAAAATGATTATAATAATAACGAGTTAATTAAATCGATAGTTAATTTAAGACTTGAAAGAGCCAAGTTATTAGGTTATGCCAATCATGCATCTTATGTGCTGGAAGAAAATATGGCAAAAACACCCGAAAAAGTATATGAATTGGTAAATCAGATATGGAAACCAGGTCTGGAAGTAGCTAAAAAAGAGGCAGCCGATTTGCAGAAAATGATTAAAAAAGATGGTAAAAATTTCAAATTAGAGCCGGCAGACTGGAGGTATTATGCAGAAAAATTGCGCAAAGAGAAATATGATTTAGACGAAGAGGCCTTAAGACCATACTTTAAATTAGAAAATGTTAAAGAAGGTATCTTTACAGTATGTGAAAAACTTTATGGCATTACTTTTACATTAATAAAAGATATTCCCAAATATCATGCAGATGTAGAGGTTTATGAGGTGAAGGAAAATGATGGTAAACATTTAGGTGTTTTATATCTTGATTTTCATCCACGTGCAAGTAAAAGGGGTGGTGCCTGGATGACCAGCTACAGAGAACAATATAAAAAAGACGGTAAAGACATCAGGCCTATAGTGAGCATTGTATGTAATTTTTCAAAACCTACTGAAAAACAACCATCCTTATTGACTTTTG
>CAZVOS010000328.1:0-4404 GCA_964628845.1 uncultured Bacteroidales bacterium
TGTACGATAAATCGGTAAAGTTAATTGTAGCACCCTGACAACCCTGAGTAGAGTTGGCTATAAAATCGGCTTTAGGGGTACAGGAATTTGCTGTATATCCATCATTAGTGCCTGTAGATATAAGGTTTGAGGCCTGCCACAGATAGCTTAAACCCCCGACTGTAGAATTGAGAGCAGCCAATATACGTATTACCTGACCTTGTGTAAACATCATAGAACAAGTAGCATAATCCATATAATTCTGTACATTATCGAGCGAACTGCAGGTATTCTGCGTAAGATTACAGCTAAGTAATGTGCCAATGGTGTTAGGTGTATCGCTCACATCATCATCCATACTACAGTTGCTTGCAACACCTGGCTCGTTACTGTAACCCCATGGATGCATAAGGTTAAAAAAATGACCTATTTCGTGTGTCAGTGTACGTGCCGAAAAATTAGTGCCATACGATGTCCCTATACTTCCCAGTTGTGTATGAACCAGCACAATACCACGATAGTTAGAATTAATGGGCGTACCGGGTAAATAGGAATACCCCCCTGCTCCTGATTCAATCTTGTCAACAACCCATATATTCAGATATTTATTGGTATTCCAACTTATAAGGTCCTTCACATTATCGCTGGCCGAAAATGTCAGATTAGATACCGTTCTTGTGATACCATCGGTACACTGATTGTTGGGGTCTTTACGAGCAAGTCGGAATTCTATCTGAGGATTACCCACTATCCCTTGAAAAGCAGGCACAACATCCCCTGCATCTGTATTTAACAGCTTGTAATCCTCGTTGATGATACGCAAGGCATCTAAAATCTGAGCTTTTGAGATATTCTCTGCCCCATAATTATGTATCACATGAAATACCACAGGTATAATCTTTACATCTTTTTCCTGTTCATATAATTTATTTTCAATATAATACTGAGTAAATTTTTCTAATGCCTCCCTTTGTTTTTGCACCTCAGGTTCTCTTAAGGCCTGCCTCAACAATTCATCCGTACCACACAAAAGGTGTGAGTGCTCATCAGTATGCTGAGCAAAAATAAAACCAGTAAAAAATATTAAAAAAAAAGATAAAAATAAATAACGAAAGCTCATAGTATAGTTTTAAAATTTTTTAAAAATAGTCATTTCTTTTAGAAAAAAGCAATTTAGAAATCATCCTCATTCTTTTTAATGCTTATATAGTTATTTTCAATAGCATCGTAATACAATGCAACAAGTCGCTTTATGTAATTTCTTATATCAAACTCTTTAGCAAAATCATTGGCTTTTACCGACATTCTTTTATAGAGAAATGTATCATTAATAATTTTCTCAATCTTATCAGCAAAAAGTTTTGGGTTATTCTCATTAAGAATATAACCATTTTTTCCATTTGTAATAAGCTCTTTATTTCCACCACCGTTTAAAGCAACCACTGGCAATCCTGCAGCCATAGCTTCGAGCAAAACAAGTCCAAAGGGCTCATACGTTGCACTATGCAGATATAATGATGCGGTTTTTAAAAAATCCTGTACATTATTTACAATACCATGTATTTTAATAAAAGTACTTAATCCTTTTTTATTAATATCTTCTTGAATGTTTTGCTTCATAGGCCCATCACCCAAAATATCCAAAGTAGCATTAATATTTCTTTTGTGAAGCTCTTCAATAACACCAATAAGAAAAACCTGGTTTTTAATTTCTACTAAACGACCAATACTTAAAAATTTATATTCTGGATTAAAATCATTTTCAAACCTGTTAAAATAAAAAGCATTATAATCTATAGCATTAGGAAGATAGTGTATCTGTTTTTCAAATGAATAGGGTAATGTAATCTTTAAATATCTTTCAGTATGTTTCGAAATGGCTATGAAATTATTCTTACATAATTTATATTTTTTAAGAATAAACTGCTTTTCGTAAAAATCTGTGGCCTTTCTTTTTTTTAACAATGTGGTTAAACTAAAATTACTTAACTGATTCTCGTTAAAATGTATATGAGTGAAATAAATGGTATTTTTAAGAATTTTCCAGCGACTTAATATTTCTGCTTCAAACAAATGAGAATGAATAATATGTGGTTTAAATTTATGCGCAATTTCAAAAAAATCATTATAGATAGCTGAATTTTTCTTTAAAACAGAAAGTTTAACCTGAGAAGTACAATTAACTATATTAAGTGTTTTGGTAAGTTCAGGGTAATCTGTTCCTTCGTACATAGTAACAACCAAACATTCAAAATCGCTTCTCTTCTGTAATTCGTTTACAATATTAAGCAACAATCGCTCAGCTCCACCCTTTTTAAGAGTTGGAATGACAAATAAAATGCGATATCTTTTATTAATTAAATTCATTAAAACATATTGCTTTATATAATACTATCAATTTAAATAAATATAATTAAAATGCAAAAATAAATTATTATATTTAAATATTTGATTAGTCAATATGAATTATTATTTTTATCTCTCAATTATTATTTGGAAATATGAAAAGTTTAGTAAAGGTTTTATGTGGCATATTATGTTATGGAGTATTTGTATTTATACCACTTAGTATGCTGGCACAAAAGAGGAATTGCCCGGTGGCCATTGTTTTACATGGGGGCGCAGGACAAATAGCCAAAGAACAAATGGATGAACAGATGCAAAAAATATACTTTGATAAAATGGCAGAAGCCATTACAGTAGGATATGACGTATTGAAAGCCGGTGGCAGCAGTCTGGATGCTGTAGAGAAAACAATATGCATACTAGAGGATTCCCCTTTATTTAATGCAGGTAAAGGGGCAGTTTATACTGCTGATGGCACCATAGAGTTAGATGCTTCCATCATGTGTGGCAAAACACTTAAGGCAGGGGCTGTAGCAGGTGTAAGCCACATCAAAAACCCTATAAGTGCGGCATATAAAGTGATGACTCATACAGAACATGTGTTACTGATAGGCAAAGGGGCAGAAGCTTTTGCCAGAACACAACATATTGAAATGGTTGACGATGAATACTTTTACGATGAAAAGCGTTGGCAACAATACCTCAACAGAAAAGAAAAAGGCGAGCTTTCCCCTATAGAAGAAAATGAAAAATTCGGTACTGTAGGTGTTGTGGCTCTGGATGCAAAGGGAAATCTGGCAGCAGGCACCTCTACAGGTGGCATGAATTTTAAAAAAAATGGCAGGGTAGGAGATTCTCCCATCATTGGTGCTGGCACTTATGCCGACAACAGATATGCAGCCCTTTCGGCCACAGGACATGGTGAGTTTTTTATCAGAAATGTGGTAGCTTATGATATTATAGCATTGATGGCTTATAAAAAATGGACACTTAAAAAAGCCGCACAATATGTCATTAATGATAAATTGAAAAAACAAAACGCTGATGGTGGCATCATTGCTATTGATAAAAAGGGTAATATTGTAATTTCTTTTAATACCAGTGGCATGTTCAGAGCTTATATAAATACCAAAGGTGAAATGAAAACCGAAATATTTTAATATTAAAAACACTTATTCATAGTTTATCTTTATTTTTGCTGTATATCAATTGCTAATGAACAGATTACTACTTTTTGAAAATATTAAAATTTCCATGGATGCTATAAGGCGTAATTCTTTACGTACAGTACTCACCATTCTTATCATTGCATTTGGTATTATGGCACTTATTGGCATTCTTACTGCCATTGACTCTATTAAAAACGCCATCAACAGTAATTTTGCCATAATGGGAGCCAATACATTTACTATTCGTAACAGGCAGATGAGGTTGCACGGGGGCTCTTCTGACAGCCGCCCTAGAAATTATAAAAACATATCCTACGATGATGCCCTGCGTTTTAAAAAACTTTACACCTTCCCTTCGGTAGTATCTGTCTCTGTATGGGGCTCTGGAACTGCTACCGTAAAATATCAAAGCAAAAAAACCAATCCCAATATATCTGTTTTGGGTACTGACGAAAATTATTTGCTCACCTCAGGATTAGAGTTAAAAACAGGTCGAAATTTTACACCAGCCGAAGTCTTAGCAGGCTCACATCTTGTAATAATTGGTTCTCAGTTAGAAACAAGCTTGTTCAAAAACCGCAAACAAATTCTCGATGAAGTTATTACTATTGGGCCTGCCAAATATAAAATTATTGGCATCTTAGCAGAAAAAGGCAACAGTATGGGTTTTTCGGGCGACAGGAGGTGCATTGTTCCCATCACTAATGTACGTAATTATTTTTCAAGGGCCAACATGAATTATACAATCAGTGTAATGGTTGAAAATGAATTTTTAGATGCTGCTATTGATGAAGCTACTGGTATATTCCGAGTTATCCGTAAAGTTCCCCTGGGGCAGGAAAACAATTTTGAAATATCAAAAGCAGATAATCTGGCTGAGATGCTCATAGAAAATATTAAATATGTAACC
>CAZVOS010000329.1:0-4397 GCA_964628845.1 uncultured Bacteroidales bacterium
TTTAGAAATGGTGGCTTTACATAATAATACCCTCGATATTTCTTCGGTTACAAATGCACAAGGTAAAGCAGATATAAGCCGTTTAAAAGATGCGGATACCATATATGTAAAACATATTGGTTATAAAACTAAGAAGTTGAATTACGCTCAGATAGAGCAAAAGAATTTTGTGGTTTACATGACTTACGACCCTGTTACACTTGAACAATATGTTGTTTCGGCAAGCCGCTGGCAACAGAATAAAACTGAGGTGCCACAAAAAATATCAACCATCAAACCATCTGATGTATTGTTACACAATCCACAAACAGTTGCTGATTTACTTACTATATCAGGCGATGTTTTTATGCAAAAAAGTCAACTGGGGGGTGGCAGTCCAATGATACGGGGATTTGCAACTAACAGGGTTCTTATAACTGTAGATAATGTAAGGATGAATACAGCCATTTTTCGAAGCGGTAATGTACAAAATGTTATTTCTTTAGATGCTTTTACAATCGAAAACACAGAAGTTGTTTTTGGCCCTGGCTCTGTTATTTATGGCAGCGATGCCATAGGAGGTGTCATGAGCTTTTATACATTGAAACCTCAATTTTCTGTTGATGATGAACCATTTATCAAAGTGAATCTTTCCGACAGATATTCTTCTGCCAATAAAGAGAAAACAGGTCATATAGACATAAATCTGGGTTTTAAGAAAACAGCTTTCGTAACAAGCTTTACGTATAGCGATTTTGCTAATCTTAAGATGGGTAATAATGGACCAGATGATTATTTACGCCCTGTGTATGCCGACAGGATTAACGGAAAAGATACCTTGCTAACAAATGCTGAGCCCTTAATTCAAATACCTACGGCTTATAATCAGTACAATGTGATGCAAAAAATAACGTACAAAATATCTGATAATTGGATGCTTAATTACGGATTTCATTATTCCGAAACATCTGATTATGCACGTTACGACAGATTAATACGTCCTAAAGGAAATGGTCTGCGTTCGGCTGAATGGAAATATGGTCCGCAGAAATGGATGATGAATAACATTAGTATATTAAGTAATTGTAAATCAAGATTATTTGATAAAGTAAACATCAGTATGGCCTGGCAGAATTTTGAAGAGAGCCGTATCGATAGAGACTTTGGAAAAGATACCCGTTTTAAACGCATTGAAAAAGTGGATGCATTGTCGGTAAATCTTGATTTGGAAAAACAACTAACTGAGAAATGGAGGTTCTTGTATGGTGGTGAATTTATTCACAATCGAATTAACTCTATTGGGCTCGATGAAAATATTAATACTGGTGAAATAAACCCGGGGGCAAGCAGATATCCTGATAATTCTGTTTGGCAATCGCTTGCTGCCTATCTAAACAGTATTTATAATATTAATGAAAAGTTCTCATTACAGGGAGGTTTGCGTTATAATCAATACAATATAAATGCTGTTTTTGATACTGCTTTTTATCCATTTCCGTTTACAGAAACCACCCTCAGTAACGGTGCATCAATAGGCAGTTTTGGATTTGTTTACAAACCATCTCAAAGCTGGCAGTTTGCAATCAATGGCTCTACTGGTTTTCGCTCCCCCAATATTGATGATATAGGTAAAATATTCGACTCCAGTCCTGGCTCTGTAATAGTTCCAAATCCTTCCTTAAAAAGCGAATATGCCTATAATATTGATTTGGGTGCAGCTAAACGCATCTCAGAATATATTAAGATAGATGTTACTGCCTTCTATACATTACTTAAAGATGCTCTGGTAAGGAGAGACTATACATTAAATGGTGCCGATAGTATCGTGTATGAGGGTGAAATGAGCAAAGTACAAGCATTACAAAATGCTGCTGCTGCTTATGTTAAAGGGATACAAGGAAGTGTGGAGATTACAACTCCATGGGGTCTTGAGCTTTCATCCCAGTTTAACTTCATTAAAGGTGAAGAAGAACTCGATAACGGAGATAAAGCTCCATTGCGGCATGCGCCTCCCTTTTATGGTTCTACTCAAATAACATATTCGTATGATAAGCTTAAAGCAGCTTTTTACAGTATTTACAATGGCGAAGTATCTTACAAAAACCTTTGTCCTGAACAGCAAAAAATCGATTATATCTATGCAAAGGATGCTAATGGCAAACCATATACACCAGCTTATACAACATTTAACTTTAAGCTGATGTATCAGTTTAATGATATCTTAATGCTGGCTGCTGGTGTTGAGAATATATCTGATTTGAGGTATAAACCATACTCTTCAGGTATAGCAGCACCTGGAAGGAACTATATTATTTCTATGAAAGCTTCATTTTAAGTTCTTCTTTTTATCCTCCAAAATCATCAAAGGCAATATTACTTTGAGGAACACCCAGAGAGTCTAACATTTTGAAAACAGCATCATTCATCTGTGGCGGCCCACAGAGGTAGAATTCAATTTCTTCCGGCTCAGGATGTTTACTAAGATAATTTTCAAGCACTACTTGATGGATAAAGCCCGTATAACCATTCCAGTTATCTTCAGGTAATGGCTCCGAAAGAGCCAGGTTAAATTTGAAGTTAGGGAAATCCTGTTCTATCTTACGAAAATGTTCTTCGTAAAAAACTTCCCTAAGTGAACGTGCACCATACCAATAACTTACTTTTCGGCCAGATTTTTCTGTATGGAACAGATGGAAAATATGTGAACGTAACGGAGCCATACCTGCACCACCACCAATATACAGCATTTCGTTCTGTGTCTTCTTGATGTGAAACTCGCCATAAGGTCCTGAAATACTTACTTTATCACCTGGCTTACGTGAGAAAATGTATGAGGAACAGATACCAGGGTTAACATTCATAAAAGCATTTTTAGCTCTTTCCCAAGGTGGTGTGGCTATACGAATGTTGAGCATGATAATATTACCTTCTGCAGGATGGTTCGCCATAGAATAGGCCCTGTAAATGGGCTCAGGATTTTTCATCTTCAGTTGCCACATATTGAACTTGTCCCAGTCGCCCCTGAATTTTTCTTCGACTTCAATATCTTTAAAATCAACCTCACATACAGGAACATCTATTTGAATATAGCCACCAGATTCAAAATTAAGAACTTCACCTTCAGGTAATCTGACAACAAATTCTTTGATGAATGTTGCCACATTATTATTAGACACTACTTCGCATTCCCACTTTTTGATGCCAAATATCTCAGCAGGTATCTTTATTTCCATGTCTTCTTTAACCTTTACCTGACAGCCCAAACGCCAGTTATCGGCTATTTGTTTACGGGTAAAAAAACCAACTTCGGTAGGGAGTATACTGCCACCACCTTTTTCTATCTGACATTTGCACATACCACAGGTGCCACCACCACCACAGGCAGAAGGCAGAAATATTTTTTGCGATGATAATGTCTGAAGCAGTGTTGAGCCGGCAGACACTTCAATAATGTTATCTGTGTTTATAGTGAGTTTTGCTGGACCAGAGGGAACAAGTTTTGCTCTGGCATATAACAATACTGCTATTAGTATCAATAATATAAAAAGAAAAACAAGCACACTTACGCCAATGGTAGCTATTGTATTCATTAATAATATAAATAATGTTAACTGCATTTTTTTAATGTTATAATTTTATACCTAAAAAACTCATAAAAGCTATGCCCATTAAACCAGTGATGATAAATGTTATTCCTAAACCTCTCAGGGCAGGAGGGATGTTGGAATATTGTAATTTTTCTCGTATAGCTGCAATACCAACAATGGCTAAAAACCACCCCACACCAGAACCAAGACCGAAGGAGGTAGCTTCCCAAATGCTTTCGTATTCCCTTTCCTGCATAAATAATGCAGCGCCTAGTATGGCGCAATTCACAGCTATTAAGGGTAAAAATATACCTAAGGAAGCATAAAGTGCAGGGGAAACCTTTTCTATAAACATCTCTACAAGCTGAACAAAGGATGCAATAATAGCAATGAATATGATGAAGGATAAGAAGCTTAAATCAACATCTTTAAAATCACTGCCAAGCCATGATAAGGCACCCGGAGCCAATAAATAATTTTCGATAATGTAATTTATTGGGATAGTCAATCCCAGAACAAAGATAACAGCTATACCCAGACCAACTGATGTCTTTACTGTTTTTGATACAGCCAGATAGGAACACATGCCTAAAAAATAGGCAAATACCATGTTGTCAATAAATACTGACTTTATAAAAATATTAAAAATTTCTTCCATAATAGTACTTTTTTAATTAACTGATATCCACAAGTTTCTTGTCCTTGCTGCGTTGTACCCATATTATTATACCTATAATTATCAATGCCATGGGGGGTAAAATCATCAAACCATTATCCTCATATCCCCAATTATAAACACCCATTTTTTCCATTACAGGATAACCCCATACA
>CAZVOS010000330.1:0-4396 GCA_964628845.1 uncultured Bacteroidales bacterium
AATATTTGTTTCGGTGATAATTAAGTTATAATCATCAGGAAATTTTGTTCTTCCTGTTTGTACAATTTTTAAAGCATTAACGGTATCATTTTCTGCTTTGTATATATCTGACAAAGCTGTATAGATCTGAGGATTTCTAAAATTCATTCTAACCAGTTTAAGATAATGTTCTTTTGCCTTGGCAGAGTTTCCTGCTAATTGGGCACTTAATGCGGCATTGTAGGTGGCCAAACTGTCCTGTACCCCGAATATATTATTCACTTTAGCAGTTTTTTCGAAGGCGAGAATTGCATTCTCAAAATCTTTTTCATTAAATAAGCTGACACCAAGATTGTAAAATTGTTCGCCACAGATGTACAATCTAATTCTAACCTGGTCGATGTATTCTTTTTTCTCATCCAGTTCTATAGATTTCTGGAAAGCATCGTAAGCTATCTGTAATGCGTTCTTTTCAAGTTTTTTATACTTTAGTTCCTGAGATAAATGAATGTCGAGGTAAATATTTCCCTTATAGAACCATGTTTTGGGGTCATTCATGGTTTTTTCGTGTAATATTGCAGCATCTATAGCTTCTTTAGCTTTATCGAGCAATCCTTTTTTCATGTAATTGAATGCACTTTGTACTTGTATGGGTTGCCCTATTAATGAGAAACTGATATAAAATGTCGCAATAAATAATAATATTTTTTTCATTTTTAAATTTGTTAATTTATTGATATATTGTTTTTTATACTGCTCTATTTAAATAATTAATTTAAGTTATATTATTTTATTTTATTTGTAATTTAAACTATTTTTCTGCAAATTTATTATAATTATTTAAAGTAAATTAAAATGAGCAAAAGATTTGCCAATTATAATAATTACTCAATGATATCTTGGTTATTTTCTTTTTTTGGTTCTATGTTTTGTGTATCATCCTGATTTTCATCATTTTCAAGAATTATATCATCAGAAATAATGTCCTCTGTTTTAGAGTCGCCATTATCTTTAATTTCTTCTACATGGGACACAGCAGCTATTGAATCATTATCACGCAGGTTGATAAGTCTGACACCCTGAGTGGCTCTACCCATAACTCTAAGTTTTGCAATGGGTAAACGGATGGTTATACCTGATTTGTTTATTATCATGAGGTCGTCAGTATCCAGCACGCACTTAATGGCTATCAGTTCACCTGTTTTAGGAGTGATATTAATTGTTTTAACCCCTTTGCCACCTCTGTTTGTTATTCTGTAATCGTCTATTTGTGAGCGTTTACCATAACCATTTTCGGAAACAACGAGCACATCGTAGGTATCATTTTCCATACAAATCATGCCTATTACACGGTCATCTTTATGTGCTAATTTGACTCCTTTTACTCCTGCAGCATTTCTGCCCATAGGCCTTACCTTAGCTTCATTAAATCGTATAGCTTTACCAGATTTGAGAGCCATAATGATTTCATTTTTGCCATCAGTAAGTTTGGCTTCTAAGAGTTCTTCCCCTTCTTTAATAGTAATTGCATTAATACCATTCTGTCGTGGTCGTGAATATGCTTCGAGTGTTGTTTTTTTGATGGTGCCTTTATTTGTACACAAAACGATATAATTATTATTAATGTATTCTTTATCAGTAAGGTCCTTTACATTAATGAATGCTTTTATTTTATCGTCTGGTTCAATATTGATAAGATTTTGGATGGCTCTTCCTTTAGATATTTTGGTACCTTCGGGTATCTCGAAGACTCTGAGCCAGTAGCATTTTCCTTTTTCTGTGAAGAAAAGCAAGTAATTGTGATTTGTGGCGATGAATAATTTTTCGACAAAGTCTTCGTTTCTTGTCTCACTGCCTTTAGAGCCAACCCCGCCTCTGTTTTGTTGTTTATATTCAACGAGTGGTGTGCGTTTGATATAGCCAAGATGAGAGATGGTGATGACCACACTTTCGTCGGCAATGGTATCTTCAATTTTGAAGTCAGTTGCTGCGTAAACGATGGTAGTTTTTGGCTCATCGCCGTATTTTTGTTTTATTTCGAGAAGCTCATCTTTAATGATTTGCATTCTTAGTCCTTCGTCAGCGAGGATATTTTTAAGAAATTCAATAAGTTTAAGGATTTCTTCATATTCTTTTTTGATTTTCTCTATTTCGAGACCTGTAAGGCGTTGTAGTCTCATATCGAGGATGGCTTTTGCCTGAATTTCGCTGAGTTGGAACGATTCGATAAGACCTGTTTTGGCTTCGTCGGGTGTTTTAGAGGCACGGATGAGAGCTATCACTTCGTCGAGGTGATTTAGGGCAATGATAAGTCCTTCGAGGATATGGGCTTTTTTAAGGGCTTCGTCAAGTTCATACTGGGTTCTTCTGATGACTACCTTGTGCCGGTGTTCAACAAAGTGTTGTATAAGGTCTTTAAGGTTTAGCGTCATGGGGCGTCCATGAACGAGGGCAATATTATTTACGCTGAAAGAAGTCTGTAACATGGTATGTTGGTACAATTTATTGAGTACCACATTGGTGACGGCATCTTTTTTAAGTTCATAAACTATACGCAGACCGCTTCTGTCCGATTCATCTCTTATATCGGATATGCCATCAATTTTTTTATCGTTAACCAGGTCGGCAGTGCGTTTAATCATTTCGGCTTTATTAACCTGATAGGGAATTGAGTTAACAATAATGCGTTCTCTACCAGTAGAGGTTGTTTCGGTGGTTATTTCACCTCTCATCACAATACGGCCTCTTCCTGTTTCAAATGCTTGTTTAACGCCTTCGTATCCATATATGATGCCCCCTGTAGGAAAGTCGGGCGATTTAATGAATTCCATCAGTTCAGGAATTGTAATCTCATGATTGTCGATATAAGCTATGGTGCCATCTACTACTTGGGAGAGGTTATGAGGTGGCATATTTGTAGCCATACCAACGGCAATACCTGAAGAGCCATTAATAAGGAGGTTAGGTATTTTAGCGGGGAGTACAACGGGTTCTTCGAGGGAGTCGTCGAAGTTAAGTTTGAAATCTACAGTATTTTTATCAATATCGGCGAGCATTTCTTCGGCAATTTTTTTAAAGCGTGCTTCGGTATATCGCATTGCTGCAGGGCTATCGCCATCAATAGAGCCGAAGTTACCCTGCCCATCAATGAGTGGATAGCGTAGCGACCAATCCTGAGCCATACGTACCATGGCATCATATACTGATGTATCACCATGGGGGTGGTATTTGCCCAGCACCTCCCCTACTATTCTGGCAGATTTTTTATAGGGTCTGTTTGACATTACACCAAGGTCGTACATGCCAAACAAAACTCTGCGGTGCACAGGTTTTAATCCGTCTCTTACATCTGGTAAAGCCCGGGATATGATAACAGACATTGAATAATCAATATACGAAGACTTCATTTGTTCTTCGATATTCACTTTAATAATTTTTTCTTCCATTTGAACGTTTGTTTTTTACTTTCTTTTTCTCTTTACTTTATTTAATCATACTTTTAAAGAATTTACGAAGTTAATAATAATATTTGAAACGGCTCAATTTAATTTAAATATTTCTTAACAAGAAACTGTTAAAAAAATTGTAAATTTGTTTTTTATTTATTTGTAAGATTTGTCTTATACTATGATTTTTTTTATATTTTTGAGCACATAATAATATTATTTTAAATGGAAGCAAAATTTTCGAAAAAAGTTAAAGAAATAATTGGATACAGTCAGGAAGAAGCTGTACGCTTGGGTAACGATTATATTGGTGTGGAACATCTCTTGCTTGGTATCATCAGAGATGGTGATTCAAAGGCAGTTACAATACTTATTGAATTAGGTATTGACATGAAGGTTTTAAGGAGAAGGATTGAAAAAGAAATTAAATCGGACAGCAATAATTTTATTAATAAGGACAAAATTCCTTTAATCAAGCAGGCAGAGAAGGCCTTAAAAAATACATATGAAGAAGCAAAATTCTTCAAAGTAGATTTGATTGGGACAGAACATTTGCTTTTATCTATCATGAAGTTACAGGATAATCTCGTTACAGATATACTGTCGAAGGTTTATAATGTCAGTTACTATGATGTAAGGAAAGAATATATCAAACAGATAGAAAACGAAAAGGAAGGAACTGATTTCAAGGATGAGCTGCCTGGTGGTAATGAAGATAATGATGACAGTTCTGATAATATATGGGGTGGTGCACCAAAGAAGCCATCTGATTCGAAGAGTCAGACGCCTGTTTTGGATAATTTTGGCAGAGATTTAACGCGTCTTGCTGAGGATAATAAACTTGACCCTGTTGTAGGTCGTGAAAAGGAGTTGGAAAGAATAGCCCAGATATTAAGTCGCCGTAAGAAAAATAACCCTATTCTTATAGGTGAGCCAGGTGTTGGCAAGTCAGCTATAGCCGAAGGGCTGGC
>CAZVOS010000331.1:0-4396 GCA_964628845.1 uncultured Bacteroidales bacterium
TGTACAAATTTGATTTGACGGTTAAAAGGTGTTAAGCCCGATACATCTATTAAGCTGTCATTATTGTTTTGATTAATACCGTATAGTGATATATGAAGGGGTTTATAATAATTGACTTTTTTAAGAAAGATGATATAAGCAACAGAGATAGAAATAATTGCTACACAAATAATTAAAAGAGGTATTGTTTTATTGGCTCTTTTCATAAATACAAAACTAATACAAAAAGAAATGAAGACATTATTTTTTTAATCTGGCTGTGTCATAAATCTGTATTTATTTATATTTTGATAATTGATGTTTGCTGCTTAAAATGGAATTTGTTGGGTGTGTTTATTTTCTTAATTTTGTTTTTATATTGAAACTACATGAAGGTACTTTTTATTTTTAAAAGTGATTTTATTGCTCTTCCCTTGAGTATGATGACTCTTTCATCATGCATCAAAGCTCATGGACATGAAACTGCATTTATTGATATGCGATTTGAAATAGATTATAAGAAAAAAATAAAAGCATTTAAACCCGATGTATTGGCATATACTTTAGTCAGTTTCGATTGGAAATATTTTCAAAAACTCAATTTAGAAATAAAAGAATATTATCCTGCTTTCTCAGTTTTTGGAGGGCCACATACAACTATATGCACTGAATTTATTAATGAAGATGGTGTTGATGCTATTTGCATAGGTGAAGGTGAATTCGCTTTTATTGAACTACTCAATAAAATTGAAAATAAACAAGGTATAAGTAATATTGAAAACATTTGGGTAAAATATGAAGGCAAGGTCATTAAAAATGATTTGCGTCCACTCATATCAGACTTAGATACCATACCGTTTCCGGATATTGAACTGATTAAGGCCTATCATTTTTACAGGGAAATGGGCATGTATTATATCATGACTTCGAGAGGGTGCCCCTTTAATTGTTCTTATTGTATTAATCATTATTACCGTAGAATTTACAAAGACAAGGGTATCTATTTAAGAAGAAGAACTGTTGATAATGTTATTGAAGAATTAATTCATGCAAAAAAACTGTATAACATCAAGCTGATAGTTTTTAATGATGATATTTTTACACTGGATAAGGGCTGGTTAACAAATTTTGAAAAACTATACAAAGATAAAATTGGCCTGCCCTTTGAAGCATATACCAGAGTTGGTCAGGTAGATGAAGAAATTGTTGACTTGTTGAAGAGAATGGGTTGCAGAACTATAATTTTAGGCATAGAATCAGGTAATGAGAATCTCAGACATCAAGTGTTAAACCGAAAAATAAGTAATAAAGACATTATTGAAACAGCAGCTTTATTCAAACAAAAACGTATAAAGATTAATGCTTCAAATATGTTGTGCTTGCCTGACGAGACACTTGATAATGCTTTCGAAACTGTAATTATCAATGCAAAAGCAAAAATTGATTATCCCTTGTTCTTTGTTTTTAAACCCTTTCCTAACATAGAGATGACCCGTTATGCCATAGAAAAAAAATATTTCGATGGACACTATGAAGATCTCCAGAAAGGGCTATCATACGGGAAAAGTATAATTCAATTAAAAGACAGCAAAAAAATATCCCGATTGAGATACCTTTCTATAACAGGAAGTAAGTATCCTTTTTTATTAGGTCTTATAAGTATATTGGTGAAATTACCTTTTGATTTTATTTATAAAATTATTTTTATGATTCAACGGGTATATATCCAAATGTTTATTCTTAAACGTCCGGTATTCAGGGCTTTATTTTATTATTATTTAAAATGGCCAATTATTAGTATTTTAAGAGGTTTTTCAAAATATAAAAGTGTGTAAACACAACGTAAATTAAATCAAGATGCATATACTTTTTATTCATACCTATAATTATTATGAACCACTGGGTATAATGTACTTATCAGCGGTGCTTAAAAAGAATGGGCATCATTGCAGTTTGCTTGATTTAAAGTTCGAAAAAAAATATATATCTGAAGTTAAGAAATTAAAACCCGATATTATTGCCTATTCGGTTACTACTAATAATTGGGGGAAATATCAGGAAATTAATAAAAAATTAAAGGAACATTTTACTTTTTTGTCTGTTTTCGGTGGACCTCATGCCACCTTTTATCCTGAATTGATAAATGAAGAAGGTATTGATGTTATATGCAGGGGCGAAGGGGAGGAGCCAATGCTCGAGCTGGCAGATGCTCTGGAAAAGAAGGAACTTATTACACAGATAAAAAATTTATGGGTTAAACAAGAGGGTGCCCTGTTTAAAAACGATGTCCGCCCCCTGATTGAAGATATAGATGCTTTACCTTTCCCCGACAGGGAAATAATAAATAAATATAAACACTATCTCTACAGAAGCAGGGTGAGGACTATCACCTCACGTGGCTGCCCATACAGATGTACCTATTGTTACAATCATGTTTTGCAGGAAATTTATAAAGGAAAAGGCAGGTATGTGCGGCTGCGAAGTCCCCAAAATGTGATAGAAGAAGTAAAATACTTAAAAGCATTGTACAATCCTCGTAATATTGAATTTCATGATGATGTTTTTATTCTTGATACAGAGTGGTTAAGAAAGTTTTCGGAACTATACATTAGTAATGAGATTAATTTGGCTTTTGAAATCAATATTAAAGCCGAACTTATAACTCCCGAAATTGTAAGCATACTCAAAAAAACGGGTTGTTATTCGGTTCAATATGGTATAGAGTCGGGCAATGAAAAAATAAGGAAGGAATTGTTGAGAAGACATGTAACAGACGCGCAAATAATTGAAACAGCCCATCTGTTAAACAAATCGGGCATAAAAACCAACACCTATAACATGATTGGTTATCCTAATGAGAGCTTCGAAAATGCTTTGGAGACTTTATACCTGAACATTAAATGCAAGCCCGTTTATGCCATGAATACCATATATTTTCCTTACCCCATGAATGAGCTTACTCAATATTCAACAGATATGGGCTTATTCGATAATAACTATCATAACAACAGAAAGAACCTGTTTTATGGCAATATTGTTATAGATACGCCTTTAAAGAAAAAATTTAAAAGATTACATTATTTGTTTGCCTATGGGGTTAAATTTCCTTTCTTGCTTCCATTCATTAAGTTCCTTACACGATTGCCGTTTAGTTACTTATATCATTTGTTGTATTTTTTATACAGGGCTTATGTGATTATATTTGTGTTTAAAAGATTAACTATCAGGGAAATATTTATAACTGAGAAATAAAGTTGAATTATGAAGGTGCTTTTTATACATACATACGACTATCATGAGCCACTGGGAATTATGATGTTATCTGCCTTCCTGAAAAGCAAAGGACATACTACCGAACTTCTCGACCTTAAATTTGATAAAAACTATATCAAAGAAATTAAAACAATAAAACCGGATATCATTGCTTATTCTGTTCTGACAGTTAATAGTAATTACTATTATGAAATAAACCAAAATATTAAAAAACATTTTAATGTATTTTCCGTTTTTGGTGGGGCTCATACCACTTTTTTTACCGATTTCATATTAAAAGATGGGGTTGATGCTATTTGTGTGGGTGATGGAGAAGAAGCTATTGCCGAATTGGCAAATGCTTTAGAAGAAAAAAGAGATTTAAATGGCATCGAAAATATATATTACAAGAAAAATGGGCAAATATTTAAAAACGAGCTTCGTTGTTTAAAAGAAAATCTTGACGAACTGCCTTATCCCGACAGGGATTTAATTAATAAATACAAGCATTACAAATACAGAACAAGGGTACGTACCATTACAAGCAGGGGGTGCCCTTATAATTGTTCGTATTGCTTCAATCACTCATTCAAAAAACTTTTTAAAGATAAAGGCCCATTTCTGAGAAGAAGAAGCGTGAAAAATGTCATCGATGAATTAGTGAAATTAAAACACATGTATAATCCCCGCAATATAGAGTTTCACGATGATATATTTATACTTGATAAAGAATGGTTTAACGAATTTGTACTTAGCTATAAAGCTAACATTAACATCCCTTACGATGCCAGTGTCAGATTAGAACTTATAGATGAAGACACAGTTAGAAAACTTAAAAACTCAGCTTGTAAATGTGTGCATTTTGGTATTGAATCAGGTAATTATAATATCCGAAAGAACATTCTTAAAAGAAACATTTCGGATGAAGCCATTGTTGAAGCCGCACTCTTATTCAAAAAATATGATATTATTACGAAGCCATTCAATATTGTGGGCTTGCCCGGAGAAACACTGGAAAATGTTTTTGAAACTATTAGACTCAATATACAATCGAAAGTTACTTATGCCATTAATACAATATACCACCCGTATCCCGAAACCGAACTTGCCCGTTATGCCATAGAAAATGGCTATTTTGATGGGGATTTAAATAAAATTGATAAAA
>CAZVOS010000332.1:0-4396 GCA_964628845.1 uncultured Bacteroidales bacterium
CAAAGTTATCTCTTGTAAACAACATATTTCCTGAATTGTTTTTCTGTTATTAACTGAAAATACATAAGGGTACCCAAACCGAAAATGAGCACTATGCTGGCAGCTATTTTAAAAAAAAACTTAAAATTTGTTTTTTTTTCTTTACGTATTAATATATCTATTTTGGTATTTATCTCAGCTTCAATGGAGCTTATTTTTGATGGCTCATCCAGAAGCATTAAACCTTCTACTTCATCATTACACATCTCGCAGTCGGTAAGATGTTCTTCAATTTTTCTTTTTTCTGTTTCACTCAATGTCCCCTCAACATAACGCAACAGCATATCCTCAGAGGGGCATGATGTATTTGAAAATATTTTGTTGATATCGTTATTCATTGTTTTTGAGCAAATAAATTTTTAAATTTCTTTTTCCATTTTGAATGTAACTTTTTACCTTTTTCATATCGTATCCTGTTGATAATGAAATATCCTCATAACTTTTATCATGTAAATAGAACAATTCGATACATAATTTTTGTTCATCAGATAAATCAGCAATAGCTCTTTCGAGTTTCATAAACTGCTTATCAAGAATAATTTCCTTGTCAGGATACAAAAAAGGATTGTTTTCCATAACATCAGCACCATTATTTTTTTCGTACCATTCATCTTTAAGTACATGGCGGTTGTTCCTGAAATAATGAAGGCATTCGTTTTTAGCTACAGAATAAAGCCAGGGTTTGAAGTTAGAAATTTCGTGTTTCAGTAATTTATCAAATAACTGTTCGAAGATATCCATTACCACATCTTTACATGTATCTTCTTCTTTCAGGTATTTCATACATACCGAAAATACAAAGCGGGTATATCTTTTAAACAATACACCTAATATGTTCTTATCACTTGTCTTCTTGTATAAGGCAACAAGTTCAAGGTCAGTTTGTGTTGTAAGAGGTGTCTGTGTCAATAGTTAAGAATTTCGAGCTAAAAATAAGATTTTTTTCGGACATATAAATATATTAACTTAATATTTATAAATTTGTTATTTATAATAAACTATTACAAGAGCTTTAATATGAGAATTTTGTCAGTAATTATTATATCTTTTTTTTCTTTAATTTTAAAGAGTCAAAATCATTGGTACGTTGATTCTATAATGGCCAGGGATGGGCAAAAATTAGCGGCTGATGTGTATGTGCCTGATACTTCAGGAGGTCAAACCTATCCTACAATTCTTATTCAGACCCCGTATAACCGTCAGTTTTACCGTATCAATCTGCCATTAGGTTTTGGGACTCAAACACAGAATATGCCTTTTGCTTTTGTAACACTCGATTGGCGTTGTTTTTACGGTTCTTTGGGAGCATGCACTGTTGGTTTAGACAGGGGTAAGGATGGATATGATGTGGTAGAGTGGATAGCAACACAAGCATGGTCTAACGGAAAAATAGGTACATGGGGGCCTTCAGCATTGGGGCGTATCCAATATCTTACAGCAAAAGAGAAACCCCCTCACCTGACGTGTGCTGTACCTTTGGTGGCAGGGCCACAATACAATTATCAAGAATATTATCCTGGTGGTGTTTTAAGAGAAGAATATGTTGAAACATTGGATGCTTTGGCTTTGGGCTCTCATCCACTTTACTGGCTCATCAGACTAATGATATATTCTGGCAGTATTCTGAAAGCAGCAGCTTTTATCCATCCTTGATAGAAGTGCCTATGCTAATGATTGGTGGGTGGTACGACCACAATATTGATGTGATGCAAGAATTTTTCAAGGGTTTGAAACAATCAGCCCCAGTTTCTGTTAGAGATAAACATAAATTGCTATTCGGACCATGGGCCCATGGTGGTTTCGGTACAGCACAAGTGGGAACTGCTCAACAAGGTCAGTTGCTTTATCCCGAAGCTGCCGGCTGGAGTGATTCTTTGGCTATAATGTTCTTCGATTATTATCTTCGGGAAATAAATAATGGATGGGATACCATTTCAGATTATATCTATTTCCAAATGGGGGAGAATAATTGGTTGTTTACTTCTGAATACCCACCTCAAAATATTGTAAATCATAATTTTTATTTATTACATGACGGCTCCTTATCGCCAAATATAGCTGTTGATGTAAACTCGGATGTAAGTTTAATTTATGACCCGAAAAATCCATCACCAACAGTTGGTGGTGCTACACTCACTCAAGGTCTGGGTCAAGGGCCATACGACCAAGCCCTTGTGGTTGAAGCAAGAAATGATATAGCTGTTTTCAGTTATAATGTTATTAATAATCCAGTTATTGTTAAAGGCAAACCATCTGTTTTGCTTAATGTTTCATCCGATAGATTGGATACAGATTTTATGGTACGGCTAACGGATGTTTACCCTGATGGACGCTCTATGCTCCTGCTTGAAGGTTCAGCAAGAATGCGTTTTAGAAATGGCTTTTCTGATGCTGATACAGCGTTAATGCTCCCCGGAAATATCTACCCCATTACCATTAATCTCCCTTACACTGCACATAGCTTTTTACCCGGTCATAAAATAAGATTGGACGTTTCTTCCTCAAATTATCCCCGTTTTGCTCTTAACCTTAATGATGGTGGAGACATGTATGTGGCGGGTGATACACTAACAGCCGAAAATAAAATTTATACCAATAGTGTGAATTTTTCATCTCTGAATTTGCCTTTGTTAGGGTTTATAAATAATATTGAATATAGTCATTCAGAACTTAATGATAATTTTTATTTATATCCCAATCCTGCAAAAGACATTTTATACATCTCGAAGCATACCGATAGTATTAATTCATCTATAGATATATATGTATTAAATATATTAGGCAAAACACTCAGAAATGAACATTTTATTCATTCTGATAATTTGTCAATTTCCTTATCAGGACTTGAGAAGGGTATTTATTTCTTAAAAATAATTTATAATAAAAAAACAAGTATTAAAACCTTTGTAATTCATTAAAATTAAAATTTTGTTAAAATTTTAAAGCCCATTTTATTTTTGGTTTTTGTATGTTTTAAACTATTATTTTTGCCATAAAATAAATTTAAAAATAATAAATTATGGCAAAAAGAACTATCGTTGCAATGCCTGGTGATGGCATAGGAAAAGTTGTACTGGATGAATGCATCCGTCTATTAGATGCTGCTGGCTTTGATGCAGAATATGTACATGGTGATATCGGTTGGGATTTTTGGTGTAAAGAAGGTAATCCTTTACCAAACCGTACTATTGATTTACTTGAAAAACATAAAGTAGGTTTGTTTGGAGCTATCACCTCAAAACCAAAGGATAAAGCAGAAGCTGAGTTAGTTCCTGAACTTAAAGGGAAAGGCATTAATTATTTCAGTCCTATTGTAAAGATGCGTCAGCATTTTAAGATGGATATCTGTATGAGGCCTTGTAAGTCGTTTATTGGTAATCCATTAAATTTTGTACGTCGTGGATCTAACAGTTCTATTGAAGAGCCCAAAGTAAATTGTATGATTTTCAGGCAAAATACCGAAGGTCTTTATGGAGGTGTTGAATGGAGTAATCCTTCGGACCTTGTTTGGGATGCTATGATGAGTCATGCTAATTTTTCAAAAAATTTTGGTATGCATCCACGAAATGAAGTTTACATTTCAACACGTATTTTTACAAAGAAATATACCGAAAGAATTATCAGGGCAGCTCTTGAATATGCCAAAGAAAACGGATATAAGGGGGTTACTGTATGCGAGAAACCTAATGTAATAAGGGAAACAAGTGGACTCATGTTACGTTTGGCTCAAAAAATAGCTAAAGAAGAATATCCGGGTATTGAAGTATGGGACACCAATATTGATGCTCAGATGATGTGGTTAACAAAGAATCCTGAAGATTATAACGTTGTTGTTGCTGGTAATATGTTTGGTGATATCATCTCTGATGGTTTTGCAGGACTTATAGGTGGATTGGGTTTTGCATGTTCAGCTCAGTTTGGCGAAACAGGTGTGGCTGTTTTTGAACCCACTCATGGCTCTGCTCCAAAATATGCAGATTTTGAGGTTTCTATTGTGAATCCTATTGCCATGTTTATGTCAGCTTGCATGATGCTCGATTATCTTGGAGAAAAAGAAATTTCTGCAAAAATTCAGAAAGCTATTGCTGAAGTTATTGCCGAGGGTAAGGTAAGAACCTATGATATGATGAAGATGACCGGCACACAGGATGTAGTTACTAAAGGTGCTGCTTCTACAATTCAAATGACAGATGCTGTTATAGCAAAAATGTAATTTTGAAACTTTTTTAAAGTCCGGAGTATAAGTTAATTAGCTTTTCAGCTTCGGGCTTTTTTTATATAAGTAAATATTAATTTAAAAATATAACATTATGATGGCACAAGTAATCAAATCAGAATTTATTGAAAAGGCCAAAAA
>CAZVOS010000333.1:0-4377 GCA_964628845.1 uncultured Bacteroidales bacterium
TGGGCACTGAAAACATTTGGGACAACAGTATTATTTGCTTTACTTAATAAGTGTTTGTGCCCATCAATGAGCACTTCTGCACTATCGGATGTGAGGGCATGAAAGATGAGAGGATAGGATATTTTACCTGTCCAGCCCTTTTCGATGTTAAGCATCAGTTGGGCGTAATTCTTTTGTTCACTTTCTGCTCCATAAGATGTCTTTTTTAAGGGGTATGGTTTGTAAACAGGAAACACCAAAGTGCCATTTTTAGGTAGTAGAAATTCGGAATAATTATATGTTATGGTATCCTGAACGGGTTCATAAGAGATTTTTGTATCACTATGGGTGTATAATCGGGCTGTTTTCTTAGAAAATCCCATTTTTAATGTCCATATGGATAATTTTATTCTATGGTCGTAATTAATACTTGTAATGATGGAATTATTTTGAAACAAATCTTCGACGCCCATAATTTTTTGGTCAGGATTTTTGTAAAACACCTGAAAATGGGGGTACCACATTTCCCAATGGGTATTAACATATATTTCAGGAACCACATGTCCGTCTAATTGCCAAATCCTGCTCTTATAACCCATGGCAAGCCATATTTTAGCCAATACCTCTGCTTTATCGTCGCATATACCCCAGCCGGCTGAGTTGATAAAAACAAGTACCTGATGATACCATGATTGATGCGTGAGAGGCAAACCTGATGTCCATGTATAATCTGCCATAAAACGCCATGCTTTTTGATAGTCGTGGGGGAAAAGAGTGTCAGCATATCTTTTGTTGATAAAGCTCGTCAGTTGGTCAATTGAGCCAAAAAATCCTTCTGTTCCATTTAATTTAATAAACTTATCTGAAGTACTGTTGTTGGTAATTACAAATGCGAAGTTTTTTTTCTTTAAATTATGCTTGCTCAAACTGCTTCCTAAAACAATGTTTAAGGGCAGACAAACCAACAAAATTTTAAAAAACCACATCCGTTGTTATTATATTATTATTCAAAAATAATTTATTTATTTTTATTAATCCTATTTTTGTCTTTATAAAATTATAAACATGAAAAAAACAGTTTATTTGTTTTTGCTTCTCGCAGTCCTGTCTTTTCCTGCTTTTTCACAAACTATTAAAGGAGAGATATTAGCAGACACTGCTAATCTGACAGTAGTAAAAATTTGGGGTACGCATTACGAAAGGGGCTTTGCTTACGGTTATCTGTGCAGCAACAAAATAATGTCCGTATGGAATAATTTTGTGATTCCCCGCTATGGAACGTATTTGCCTTTGGCAAAATTTATCATTGGCAATCCTAGTCATTTTAATATTCCTTCTGTTTATGTTACTGAGGGGCAAGCCATGCTCGATGGTCTTGGTGCTGCAGGGGCTGATACCAGCGGATTGACATACCTCGATTTGTTTGTGGTTAATTTTATTACAGATTTAGAGGGGTTTACATCCAAAGAATTACCTTCGCAGCATTGTTCGAGTTTGCTTAACTGGGGTGATGCTACCATTGGAACCGATTTGGATGGCAAGTCTGTTATAGCCCACCACCTTGATGCCCCTGATATCGATACGGTTATTACCAACAATCAGGTGCTTGTTATTCATATACCTTCTGAAGCTGATGAACAGCCATGGTTGCTTACAGGTACTGCCGGGCAGTTTGTGGCTTCGCAAACGGTTAATAATGATGGCTTATGTGTATTTCTGAACACAGTAGAGGGCTTCAGTGGTGAGCAAAACAAACAGTATGAGCCCGTAACTCTAAGCTTGCGTAAAGCTGTCGAAAAAAAAGATTTTAACAACGATGGCTCTTATGATGTGAATGACATAAAGGAGGCAGTTTATTCTAATACCAATGGCTATGCCAGTGGCTTTATTGTATGTGCCATAGCACCCTCTACACTTGTTTACGACACCCTGGTAGCCATTGCCATGGAACTTACACCACAGCAACCGTATATAACAACCAGATATGTCAGTTTCCCCGATTCAATAAATGGAGTTAATTTATATGCTGCTAACTCAATGATTAAACGCAACAATGCCTATGATTTTTGCTCCCGTTATAACAATGTGAAAAACGAGATTAATAATAATTACAATGGCGAAAATATTGGTTCTCAGGACAATTGGGATATTATGGCTACAAAGTCTACCCAAACTTCAAACCTGCAGCTTATACAGGTAATTCCTGAGAACAGGATTATTAAAATCTCTGTAAGTGATGCTACAGAATTGGCTTATCAAAAAACACCCATGACTTTCAACCTTGATGAACTTTTCTCTGCACCATCAGCTATTAAGCCAATGAGTAATGCCATTGAGTTAAAAATACTGACTTATCCAAACCCATTTTCAGATGTAATTAGTATTGAACTGCCCTTTTTAAACAAACGATGCTTTTACGAAATAACAGATTTAACAGGACGTATAATATTCAAGTCTGAAATCAATACAAAAGATATAATAAATCTGAGAGAACACAAAAGCGGGGTATATATATTAAGAGTCTTTTCTGACAATAGCATTATTACAAAAAGGATAATTAAATTATGATTTTATATCACTGTTGTCCTATTAAAAATATTCAAACATTTCGAAATATGGATTTAATATGTGTTTTAAAATATTACGCTCCTACAGAGCTTATTTTTCATAGAAGTCATATTTAATTACAAATATTTTGCACCTCTGGTGCAATTTTTACAGATTAGTTTTATTTTCTTTGTTTTATAAATATTAATGAGGTTGTCTCAAAACTGATATTTTATGATTTTCATCGAAGGTCAGTTTTGACAGCCTCTAATATTTATAAAAAAAACTAAACAAGGAAAAATCAGTGCATGACCATAATTTTCTTTGTAATGCTTTTCTTTCCTGAGGTCATAAGCAACATATAACTGCCCTGTGCAATATTTTCGGTATTAATTCTTAGCATTCTGTTACAGGTATTTTGCTCATCAATGGAGACCACTTCCGTTCCCATAGCACTGATTAATTTGATGTTGATATCATCCATACTGCAATCCTTCATGCTGATAAAAATATAATCATTAGCAGGGTTGGGAAATATCAGGTTTTCTGCTTGTTTTTTAGTTTCAACATTAACGATGCTTGTGATATAGAATGAATGTGGGTCGGGAGCACCTATTAATGGATGTGTAATACTGCGGGGCGATAGGTCTGAAGCATGTATATAGTATTTAACAGTATCTCCTGCCAGTTGTTGTGGGATATAGCCCGTCCATTGATTGCCAGTTACATGATTCATATTTACAAGTGTCCATGTCCCTGAATTTATTTTATATTTCAACCAAACAGAGTCAGGTATTACAGCGCTGCCACTTAAAGCGTAAATGTCGGCTGTAATTGCATATTGGGTTTGTATATTTTGAGCCCCCCATAAAGGCATGTGATGTACATAGAGCATGTGCTTGTCGGCAACTTCGTGGGTGCGGCAATGCAGGGCATCTGTCGATTGCCAGGAGCTGGAACTGATACCAAAACATTCGTAACCGGGCATGGCTTGCTGATATACAGCCAAGGCAGCATTATTATTTGTAGCTTGGTTTGGAATAAATGGTATAAATACTTTGTTGTTAAGAATTAAGGAGTTGGTATAGGGCTGACCACTGGGTGAATAAGTCCTGTAAACCTGATAGTTGTTGCCGTAAGATGAGGTTTGGTTTGCCCAGTAGGTAGCCATTGCTTCATAAGCATTATACTGGGTATTGCTTACTGGGACTTTCCCGATAAGAATTTTGTCCACATCTAAAAATTTACCCCAGCAATCTACATGTTTGATATATTCACCAAGAGGGTCAGTAGTAATATAATTATTTGTAATACCCATATATTGTTTGAAAAGTGTATCTATCTGAGCATTGGTAAGCGAACTGTTTTCATCTTCAACAAGGTCGGTCATGGCAGCCACACCCATGCCATCGCACATAAAATTACCACCGGTATGCATTACATTCATTCCATACATATCTTCGTTTAGGTATGATGCCATAACAACAGGCACATTATCATCATTAGGCCTCGATGGTCTGTTATACGGAAAATCAATAATAGCAATCTCACTGTTGCCCACCATTATGAACCAAGGGCTGTAATCCCTCGACCAATATGAATCGAGTGGTGCAATGATAAAACTGACATTCGACATATTTACACCATTATTGTTATAGTTTGTCGTTACAGTATTTTGTTGCGATGTACTCTCTACAATAGTAATCACATTTGAATGCTGCGACATCTCAGCAATAAGAGAGTAGGGGATACCAAAGCCGTTATTATACGAAACAATAACCGACTGTTGTGGGTCCCATTCGGGGATAGCTCTGATAATTCCTGTTGGCGGAGGTGTGGGCGTAAAAGATT
>CAZVOS010000334.1:0-4369 GCA_964628845.1 uncultured Bacteroidales bacterium
TTCTTCATCTGTTTCGCCAACCTTGCCATCTGGGTATTGAACATCTCCTCAGATACACCTGAATTGCTCAACCTCTCTTCCATGGCCACAAGGAACTGGTCCCTCAACCCTGCCATATACTCATAATCAATATAATAGAAGATCAGCAGATAAACCAGCGTGTAGATGATCATTCCGCACACACCAATCAGCAATGCCGTCAGATATTTCTGCCCGTAGTTCATCGGATGGTCAAGACTTCTGTTAATTTTTTTTATGCCCATAACCATCGGCACGACCATCAGAAGCAGTATGATCAGGAAACTTACGAAGCTGAATGCCAGATTATAGATGTTCACTTCAAGAACATAGAGGAGGATAACATACACGGAGAAGAGGGCTCCGCTCAACAACCCGAAAAGGATGATGGGGTTCACGAATTTTTGTGTGGATGTTTTCATGATCTGATTGTATTTTTATGCAAACGTACAGGTTTTTTACCAAAAAGTGTCAGCAAAAATATGGGAACGGGAAATATTGCTATATTTGCATGCGGGTAAGTCTTATACGACCAGCTCCTGTTGAACTCCCCCAGGTTCGGAAGGAAGCAAGGGTAAAATGGTTGAGCGGTGCGATATAAGTAGCTTACCCTTTTTTTATTTATAGTAATTCAACAAATTTTTATAATTTTAACTTTCAGTAATAATAGCATTCTTTAAATTTATTAATATAAAGCTAAGTAATGATTGAGATTATAATTGAAAACAAAAATTCTTCTATACAGATACCACAGGGAACAAATCTTCAAAAAATTGTCGAACTTTCTGGCTATAATTCACCATACCCTCCTTTAGGAGCCCTTGTTAATAATAAACTCAAAGAGCTGTCCTATAAAGTATTTGAGCCCTTTAAAATTAAATACATCGACATTTCAGATACTAATGGCAGACGGCTTTATATCCGTTCACTTGCTTTCGTATTGTATAAAGCCCTTAAAGATACCTATCCTCAATCACAATTAAAAATTGAACACTCTGTCTCTAAAGGGCTGTATTGCGAAATTGATGGTTTAAATGGCAGGATGACCGAAAATGTAGTCAATAAACTGCGAAAGAGGATGAAGGAAATTATTGCCGAAGACATCCCATTTATAAGAGAGAAAGTTCTAACTCAATATGCTATTGATGAATTCAATAAAGCAGGTCTAAACGAAAAAGCCCTTTTATTTAAAACAAGAAAAAGAATTTTTACATCCATCTATAAATTGGATACCTATATCAACTATTTCTTTGGCTATCTTGTTCCTTCAACGGCTTATCTGAAGCTGTTTGATATTGTAAAATACCACGAAGGAATTTTAATATGTATTCCCTCCAAAAAAAATCCTGATAAACTACAAGAGGTTAAATTCCAATACAAGCTTTTTAAAATATTCCGTGAGCATAAAACATGGATAAAGATTCTTAATGTGCCTTATGTCGGAAATTTGAATGAATACATATCCCAAAATAAAATCTCTGAATTTATTCATATTTCAGAAGCCCTGCACGAGAAGAAAATTGCCTCTATTGCAGATACTATTTATAAGAAAAAACACGATGTTAAAGTCATTTTAATATCAGGGCCTTCCTCATCAGGTAAAACAACTTTCAGCAAACGACTCAGCATACAATTACGTGTGCTGGGCTTAAAAACTTTTGAACTCTCTCTCGACGATTTTTTCTTAAACAGGGACATGACACCTCGCGATGAAAAAGGCGATTATAACTTCGAAACCATTGATGCCATCGACATCAGCTTGTTCAACAATTGCCTCAACGAGCTCATGAATGGCAATTCTGTAATGCTGCCCAAGTATGATTTCAACATAGGTGAAAAAGTTTTTTCTAAAGAATCTACAAAACTTCAGGATAACACTGTCATTATTGTTGAGGGTATTCATGGCTTAAATCCTAAACTTACCGAAGGCATTAAGGAAAAGAATAAGTATAAGGTTTTTGTGTCCGCCCTTACTCAAATATCTATCGATGCCCAAAACCCCATACCTTGTACCGATAACCGCTTAATCAGGAGAATCGTAAGGGATTTTCAGTTCAGAGGTTATTCAGCACTCGATACACTTAAAAGATGGCCCAGTGTAAAACACGGAGAAGAAAAATATATCTTCCCCTTTCAGGAAAATGCCGATGTGATGTTTAATTCGGCTTTATTATATGAGCTGGCAGTACTTAAAAATCTGGCTGAACCAGTTCTTAGGGAAGTGCCAGAAACTTTTGAAGAATATGCCGAAATCATCAGACTTTTAAAGTTTTTATCATATTTCCTGCCCTGTAAAACGAATGATATACCACCTACTTCAATCCTCAGGGAGTTCCTTGGAGGGAGCAGTTTTAAGTATTAATGTGATTCCTTTCCTCAAGAGAAACTTAAAGTTCTTTAGCAAGTTCTCTTTATATTTTAGTGTAATCCAACTCCGAACCCAACACACTATGCGGTATCAGATAGGTAGCCAGTAAAACAATAGCGGCTGCAAGTACCCACCAGCGTGTTGATTTTCTTTTACATACAGCCGTGTAAAGGGCAATACCCCAAAATATTACACTTATGGCTGTTTTATTGTCTGTAAGGTCATGTCCAAATGGAAAACCTGTCCAATAAGCCCCAAAAGCATATTTTTGAACTATCGGGCCAAAAATAAGCCCTCCTAACACCAAAGCAATAAAGGTAAGAAGCGTAGGATAATAAAATGACTCCCTGACAAAAATACTCTGTATTAAACTTCTGAAGGCAAGCAACAAACTCGTAAACATGAAAATAATATGGGGGATGAGGTAAAAAGCAGGAACGTCTCCCTTAAAACGTATAACTACCGGCTCTTCAGTAAGGGGATATGTGCTATTGTTCTGGTCAGTCAGGACAATCCTGTACATGACTTTGCCAGCCGCTGGCTGTGTGGGTATGCTCGCTGTAAGAAAACCTTCGATATGTTCTAAGGCCAAAGTGTCCCAGGCATCATAACTTTTATACCTTTTATAAATAAGGGCTCCTCCAATTTTTTCATCCTTTGTCTCAAATTTTATTTGAGCATCTGTTCCGCTTACTTCTGTCCTTAATAGCTTGTAATTTATTGTTTTATCATTTATGCTTACCTTCCCACGCACGGGTTTTGTAGGCCCTGTAATACGCTGATAAATAGAAATAGTCAATGTCAATATAACAGCCATTACCCATAGAAATACATTCTTATATTTCATATCTATTTATAATGTACTTTAACTAACTAACTAATTAATATATTTTTCAATGTATTGAAAACTCTTTGTCAGTTTGCCTTTATGCAATATTAATGCACGTTTAATAGTGGCGGGGAGGTTTAGTTCTTCATAATCTTTATCATAGTCAGCCAGTGCAATGGGGATAATATATTTAGCAAGGGCATCAGAAAAGTTTATAGACGATTCTCTGGGCAGCTCACTGGGCAAAATATCCACTGCCATTATCAATAAACCATCCCCTTTATAACCCATCTGAGGTTTTGCTGAATAAGGGTTATACACAAATATGGGAGCTTCTATTTCTGTTCCTTTGTGTGTGGCTTCTATCGAACCATCAGGGTCGCAGGTAACATCTCCTATAACCGTAAGCTTTGGACGTGGATTCTTATTGTATAAATCCTTTAGAAAAGCTTTGGTAATAATTCTGGGATATTTGGCATCCCAATACATACAATTCATGAGTACTGTTATATAGGGTACATATTGTTCAAAGGCATTCTTATAATGAGAGGGATTTTTATAATAATCTTGCAATTCAAACTTTGCATCCTTATTTACGGGTACAGCAATATGTTCTTCCTTAAATACCACTTTGTATAATACATTCTGTGGCATTTCAGAATTATTGTCCATGTGGAGTAATTCATCCGGACTTATCTCTTTAACGGGTAAAAGATTATAAATTTCCTGTGCTCCAAGGGATACATTACCGTAGCCGGTAAATCCAACAACAAAAGGACATAGTTCCTGAGGTAAACCATTTTTAATAATATCGAAACCAACTTCGGAAATCACCTTTTTAACTTCTTCAAGAGAGTTATAGCTGTGGGCTTGTTTAATCTTTTCAAAGCATGTGCGATAGCCAAATTCTTTCAATCGTAAACCTAATGACCATAAAGAATTTATCATACCCGCCAGACCTGCATACTTTCCAAAAAAAATAAGCCGCCTGCCTGTTTCATCTTCAACCTTTTCGTAGTCTATCAGATTGCATTCCATCTCCATCATTTTCTTAAGCATAGGCATATTATAGGGCTGCCCTTTTATCACATGCGAAAAAAATACATAGGTCTTTGCCTTCTCAAAATAGGCATCAGATATTTCTTTAACCCCAA
>CAZVOS010000335.1:0-4366 GCA_964628845.1 uncultured Bacteroidales bacterium
AAGAGCACATCATAATTGGTAGCATCAATGGCATCAATAAACTGTTGCTTATAGGTATAAGAGAATGGGTCAATTAAATAAAGATAGTTCTGTGCTTGCGATAAGGTGTTAACAGGAAGCCCATTATCAGAAATTACAGAATCGGGAATATCAGTATATCCTTCGTTATCATATGCTCTGGGAAAACAAATAAAACCTTCTTGCGTATTCATGTTAATGGCATCACCCATATTATCCTGTAAAGCTACATAATCTGAAACCATAATCTTTAATCTGCTTTTTGCTTCCCTTAATATCTCGAGGCGTTCCTGGTCTATACTTTGGCTGCCTTCAAAGAAAATATCCTCAACCCCAAGCCCATCTATAGCTTCAATGTATGATTCATCTAACCCTTCACTAATATTTACCTCTTTATAAATAAGTTCTTCACCATTTTGTGGTACAATAATAAAATTAGGGTTAATTCCTTTTGCATATTTGGAAATATCAATAATGAATTCTTGCATTTTAAGAGCCGCTTTATCCGACTTTTTCTCTTTTGAACAGGATGCAAAAAGAAGAATCGTTATTAAAACAGTGAGTATTTTTCTCATAATTAAATATTTATGACCAAATTTACTAAATAATACCCAGTATTGTCAAATAAAAGTTGAAATTAAAAATACGTTTTAAATTTTTATCAGTCAATAATGAAAAATAAATTAAGTATGGCTAAGGTTTATTATTTTTACAGATTATTTTATAAAATTTGACTGATTTAAAAAAATATTTAATCTTGGGTATGAAAAAAACGGCTCTGGCTTTTCCTTTCTTTATTTTCTTCCTTATTCCTTCGCTTATTTCAAATCTACAGTTTAATAATTTTAACTACTCTATACCTCTTACTGATACTATAAATAATGCAGAATCCCTTTGGGTTGATTCTGTTTACAATTCTCTAAGTACAGACGAGCGCATAGCACAACTTTTTATGCTCAGGGCTTTATCAAACAGGGATGAGCAGTATGCTCAGGAAATGAGTACGCTTATTAAAAAGTATAATATTGGTGGCTTGTGTTTTTTTCAGGGAGGGCCACTACGGCAGGCAGAACTCACAAACCGCTGGCAGAATGAGTCAAAAACGCCCATACTGATATCAATAGACGGTGAATGGGGCTTAAGCATGCGGCTCGACAGTACCATTGTATTTCCCCGTCAGATGACTCTGGGTGCCATTCAAAACGACCAGCTCATTTATAAGATGGGTGCCGAAATAGCCCGTCAGTGTCAACGTATTGGCATACACATGAATTTTGCTCCTGTAATTGACATCAACAGCAACCCAAAAAATCCCGTCATCAATACCCGTTCCTTTGGTGAATGTAAATATAATGTAAGCCGCAAAGGTATTGCTTATATGAAAGGCATGCAGGATAATAAAGTGATTGCAGTAGCCAAACATTTTCCCGGTCATGGCGATACCGATACCGATTCGCATTACACATTGCCCGTTATCAAACACAGCAAAGAACGCCTGGACACGCTTGAATTATTCCCTTTCAAACAACTTATACAGAAAGGACTTATGGCTATGATGGTGGCTCATCTCAACATACCTGCCTATTTCAATGAAAAAGATATGGCTTCAACATTATCGAACAGCATTGTTACTACCTTACTCAAAGAAAAACTTGCATTTAATGAACTTATTATTACAGATGCCCTCGAAATGAAAGGTGTAAGCGATTACTTTAAACCCGGTATTATCGAAATAACAGCACTCAAAGCTGGAAACGACATACTCCTGCTCCCACCCGATTTCGAAAAAGCCCTCTCAGAAATTAAAAAAGCCCTTCTAAACGGCGAGATAACAGAAAGTCTTATAGAAGAAAAATGTAAAAAAATTCTTACTTATAAATACAGACTTGGCCTCCACTCATATACACCCATTAAAACAGACAGTATATACGAAGATTTGAACAATGAATACACAGTTACCTTGAAAGCAGAACTCCTCAAAGAAGCCATTACACTCGTTAAAAATAACAACTGCATCCCCTTACAGCATAACAAAAACGAAAAAATCGGCTCATTGGCTATAGGGGACGGAAAAGTAAAAGACTTTCAGAATTTGCTCTTTGAAGAACTTAAACAAAGCAACTTTGCACTTAATAAAGATTTTTCACAAGCTGATGAGGATAACATTGTAAAGAAACTCATTGGCTTCGACAAAATAATAATCAGCATCCACAACACCAACAGCTTGCCTCAGAAAAACTTTGGCATCAGTAAACAAAGTATTAAGTTGATAAACCGTTTAAAACAAAATCATAAAATTATATTGTGTTTTTTTGCCAATCCTTATGTCTTATCTTTTCTTGATGATGCAGATAATATTGATGCCCTGTTTATTTCTTATCAGGACGACATAGTTGCAGCAGAGGCCACTGCCAATATCATCTGCGGCAAAGCCGAAGCCAAAGGGAAGCTTCCTGTAACGGGCTCTGCTCTTTTCCCTCTGAACACTGGCATCATTACAGGGGCTTATAAATATTTAAAATATGAAGAACCCTCTAATATGGGGATTCAGGATAATTACCTTTTAAAGATTGATTCATTGGCTCAACTAGGAATAAATCAGGGGGCATATCCCGGCTGCCAGATTCTGTTTGCTAAAGAGGGGAAAGTGTTTTATCATAGATCTTTCGGATATCATACTTACGACAGCACAAAAGCCGTCAGAAACACCGACTTATACGATATTGCCTCTGTAACTAAAATTGTAAGCACAGCACTGTGTCTGATGAAACTCTATGATGAAGGCAAATTAAATATTACAGAAAAATTATCAACTTATCTCCCCTATCTTAATGGAACAGATAAAGCCGAAATAAAAATATCGGATGTACTCGGACATCAGGCACGCTTCAAATCGTGGATACCATTTTATACACAAACCCTTAACGGAGGAAAGCTCAACGATACCATATACAGCCATACATATTCAGCAAATTTCCCATTTAAAGTGGCTGACAGCATATACATCAATAAAAACTATTACGATACAATTATTAATCAAATTGTTGCATCACCACTGAACAAAACATCCGATTATCTTTACAGTGACCTGGGTTTATACTTTCTACGTGAAATAATTGAAAAACAAGGGTATAAAACTATTGCTCAGTATGTTTACGACAACTTCTACCGCCCTCTTGAATTATACCGTACTGTATATAATCCCCGCGATTATTTCAGCCCTGATGAAATAATACCCTCCGAAATTGATAATTATTACAGGATGCAAACAGTACATGGATATGTGAACGACCAGGGAGCTGCCATGACCAATGGTATTGCTGCACATGCAGGCATCTTCTCTAATTCGTGGGAACTGGCTGTGATATTACAGATGCTGCTTAACGAAGGGAAAATGGGTGGCACACAATATATAAACCCGACAACCGTTAATCTTTTTACTAAAAGACACTTCACATACAATAAGAACAACCGCAGAGCCCTCCTTTTCGATAAACCTTTACTTAGTCCTGATGGTTCAGGCCCCAGCTGCAAGGATGCCTCTCAAAACAGTTACGGACACAGTGGCTTTACTGGCACTTATGTATGGGTTGACCCCGACTACCAACTCATCTATGTCTTCCTTTCTAACCGCACATACCCCAACCCCGATAACAGGAAGATATCAACACTCAATATCCGCACAAATATTCATCAAACCATTTACGAAGCTTTGAAAAACATAAAATAAACACTTATGTCGAAAAAACTCATAAAGAAAAATAAAAACCTGATTACAAAACAACAAACTGCCCAAAAACACCCTCTATCAGAAGGTTTTTTTAGCAAAAACAACAAACAGAACCTCTATATATTTTTTGCTTTAACTGCAACATGCATCATTTATATACAGAATATATTCCACGATTTTACTCTGAACTGGGACGACGGTGGTTATGTTGTGGTGAACGAAGTAATACATGCCATTAATTGGGAAAACATTAAAATCATCTTTTCTACTTTCGACAAAGGTAATTACCACCCACTCACAACCATGATGTATGCTATTGAATATTATCTTGTAGGTGATAATCCCATGTTATATCACATCAACAATATCATCATACATCTTGTTAATGTATATCTTGTGTTTCTCTTTATCTTCAGAATTTCAAAAAATACCATCACGGCTTTTATCGTTAGCATATTTTTCGGCATACATCCCATGCATGTGGAGTCAGTTGCTTGGATATCAGAACGCAAAGATGTGATGTACACCATGTTCTTTCTTCTCTCTGCTTTATGCTATCATAAATATGTTTATATAAAAAACACCCCGCTAAAGTATTATTTACTCTCTATTTTATTA
>CAZVOS010000336.1:0-4361 GCA_964628845.1 uncultured Bacteroidales bacterium
TGGTTCGACATGCTCACCACATCGCGGAATTTGTTTTGCTTACTTCGATAAACTCAGCACAAGTGGCGCTTCGCTTACCCGTGGCTACCGATATTGTTTCCCAACGGTGAACGCCTTAAAAGCTGTTTTTATTAGCTGACGGGTTAAGCCGTCAGTTTGGTTAATACCCTGACCCTCTGGGTCGGAAAAAATACTTCCTATTGATACCTCGAAGCTCTGCTACGGGGTTATTCATTCACAAAAATAAATTTGCGTGGGTTTTAAAAAGACAAATAAGCAGGGCTTTGAAACGCTTATCAGAAGCAGTATCTGTTTTCTTCTATGAGTTTGTTTGCAATACGTCTGCGGGCTTCTTTAACGTTGACAGGAGCAGCCGTAGTTAATTTATGGGTGATATCGAGTAGTTCTTCAGTTTCTGCAACGCTGAGGTGCGAAACTACAGCATCAACAGACCATTTACGTATTTTTGCTGCAGCATCATGTACAAATATGTCGAGTATGTCTTTCAGTATGTCTGAGTTGGAAGCTTGTTTTAATTCGGTGAGTTTTTGAATGCGTAAGAGCAGCGACTCAGCAATGTATAATTCCATGATAATATCTGCTATGTTATTTTGTATTTCCTGTTCATCAGACATTTTTTTGAAAGTTTTACTTACGCTATCCATTAGTAATATGATTAATCTTTTGAAATTCTTAACAGTTTGTTTTTTCTGAGTAAAATAGCATGAGTTATCTGTTCTTAAAACATCACTTAAATGATTCTTTATATTTTCAGCTTCTTTAGATAGGTCGTAAGTGCCTTTTTTGAAGAGCTTCAGCATGGCTTCAACAATAAGGAGGCGGTTAATTTCGTTGGTACCTTCAAAGATTCTGTTTATACGTGCATCGCGGTATCCTTTTTCAATTTTCATTTCGGCAGAGAACCCCATGCCTCCGTGAATTTGAACGCCTTCGTCCACGCAATAGGAAAGCATTTCGGAACCATAGACTTTAAGAATGGCATCTTCAACGGCATAATGACAGATGGCCTCGATGCTGGCACGTCCTTTATCTTGCATAGTATTTTTAAGTTCCTGCATCAATACGTCTACATTCTGACTTACTCTGTAAATAGCTGATTCCTGAGCGAAAGTGCGTATGGCCATTTCAGCCAGTTTGAATTTTATCGCACCAAAGCTTGAAATGAGTGTTCCAAATTGTTTTCTTTCGTTGGCATAGTTTACCGACTGGGTAACTGCTGATTTGGCAGCACCAATAACATTTGCTCCCAGTTTCATACGTCCCATGTGCAGTATGCTTAAAGCAATACGGAAACCTTCGCCCCTGCCTCCAATAAGGTTTTCGATGGGCACTTTAACATCGTTGTAATATATCTGAGTTGTGGACGAGCCCTTGATGCCCATTTTATGTTCGTCAGGTCCAATTACTACACCGGGCATAGTTGTTTCCACAATAAAAGCACTGAGAATCCTGTCGCTGTCAATCTTTGCAAAAACTACCTGCGTATCGCAAAACCCACCATTTGTTATCCACATTTTCTGACCATTCAGGATATAATGTTTGCCATCTTCACTCAATGTAGCAGCAGTTTTACCTGAATTTGCATCGCTGCCAGCACCGGGTTCAGTAAGGCAATAAGCCCCAATAAATTCTCCATTGGCTAATTTTGTAACAAATTTCTGTCGCTGTTCTTCATTTCCATAATACATGATGGGTAATGTCCCTATTCCTGTATGACACATAAATGCCACAGAGAATGAATAAGCACTGCCAATAATTTCGGCAGCCAGCATCTGTGTTACAAAAGATTGTCCAAAGCCACCGTATTCCTCAGGAATAGAAATTCCCATCAAGCCAAGTTCAGCCGATTTTTTTAAAACACTTTTCATCAGCTCGCGGTTCCCCTTGTCTAATTCATCTATTAATGGATATACTTCAGTTTCAATAAACGAACGGCATGTGTCGGCAATCATCATCTGTTCTTCATTAAACTCTTCAGGAATAAATACACTTTGAGGAACAACATCCTTAAGTAAAAACTCACCAGATTTAAGATTTGTTTTTTCTTCCATTTTTTTATTTTAAGTAAAAATTTTTTGCAAAAATAAGAAAAAAGAATAAAAAAGCCCTTATGTTTAAGAGCTTTTCAATTTTTTAATAAATAGCTGTATATTTAATATCATTATACAAGCTTTGTTCAATTATTTTTACAGGTATTTTTTTGTACCATGCATCAATAGAATTCTCGGACAGCCGAATAAAAGATGTCATAAAAAAGCATATTGAAATTATCCATAGTACAAGCATTCGCTTTTTTAAGATATTTTTAAAATGTGTTGGTCGTAAGACTAAGAGCGGAAAGCGTAAAGGTGGCATCAAGGTGCATACGATTATAAATGTAGATGAAACTGTACCCAAATTTGTTTGGTTCTCGCACGCTAATACTCATGTTCACATTTTGTTAAAAAAGCTAAAAATGGGTGCAAATACTATTTATGTGTTTGATAAGGGATACAATGACTATAAGCTTTTCAAAAATTCAGTGATAACAATATGGGCTTTGTAACAAGAATCAAAGATAATGCAGTTTATGAGAGTCTTTGCTTAGATTCTTAGAAAATCCTTATAAAGATTAGCAAAAAACAATTAATTTTGAGGAACAATACACCTTGTTATGAGGGGGCTTGCTTCTGGAAAACGGACTTATTGAAAATTAATTTTACTGATTATCAATTAGTTGAAAATCAAAATATGGTGTTTTAAATTTTTATCGGACATTAATGAAAAAAATCAATACAATATTAGAAAAGTTTTTTATTTTAGCTGACTGGTATTATCAAAAAATTTGTTTCACAATACAGTTATTAAAAGTGCACTTAATTATTACATTATCATATTAAACCACAATGTGGCATTCATTACTACTTTACATAATTTTTAATTTAATAATACTTTTTATTATTTATTTTACAGGACATTGTTTTACATCTGTTTTCAAATCGAGAATAAAATTTAATGTTTATCAATTTGTATTTATTAAATTAATTACAGGTCTGATTTCCATTGTTTTTATTTACTCTGTATTTAAAACTGGCTTTAAAACTATTAATTTAGGATTTTTAATAATTTTTTTATTTTTTCTTTTAAACTCAAATTTTAGAAGATTAAAAAAGAATTCATTAAATTTTAATAATTTCTATAAATACTTATTAAATGATTTAAAAATACTTGGTCAATTATCACTATTATTATTATTATTTTATTTTTATAAATATTTTTTGACACCAATTATTCCGTTTTATACAGACCTGTCATTTAATGTTGATTTAGCAATGTATTTGAATTTTGCTGGAATTGAAACCCTAAACTGGAACTACATTGATTACAGCAACACAGGTAATTCTGCTTATCATTATTTTGAGAGTTGGTTTTTAGCGTTTACTGTTTTTTTGTTTAATTCAAATTACTGGCAGACTGTTAATTTTATTAATATTCCGATTTTGATAATAATTGTTATTTCAGGTACTTGGTCAATTATAAGTAATTTTAAGATTAATTATTTTTATAAGATTCTTTCAATATTAATTATTTTTATTAGCGGATATTATCATAACAAAATAGAGGTAATAAATATTTTAAAAAATTCTTCTCTATATGGATCAAATGCTTTTAATGAATTTTGGGTTTATAAATTGTTAATCTTATATATATTCATTTTGTTTGCATCTTTATTTATTTTAAAAAAGAAATATATTTACAGTTTATTTGTCTTATTATGCTTACCTATAATATCTATTGCTTTAGCCCCTACAATTTTGATTTTAGTCTCTATTATAATATTATTAAATAGCTCAACTAAAATGAAATTTTTTGAGGAAGAAATATTATTAATACATATTTTATATCCAATTTCTATAGTTCTTTATATCATTATTTTTTATAAGTTAACGGGTTCGAATGAGATAGTAGAAATAAGCTTTAATGACATTCTTTACCCCATAAAGAATTATCATATATTCAATGCAAGTATTGACATATTTGCAGAATCGTTTTTTTCAGCAATTATTCTATATCTTCCAATTATCATTATTGTATTCTGCTTTTTTTACCTTAATCCTTCTAAGTTGAAACAATTCCTTTTAATAAGATCCTTTTATAATAATATTTTATTAATAACCATATTTGTTTTTTGTATTTCATTTTTTATCTGGCAATTTTTTTATTATTATTTTGGATCTTATGATATGTTTTATTATCCAAGTGTAGCTTTTATTAATATTATTTCTTTTTTTGTTTTATATTTTACTACAATTTTTAGTATTAAAAAAATTGAAAAATCTTTATTTTTAAGCATATTTATA
>CAZVOS010000337.1:0-4352 GCA_964628845.1 uncultured Bacteroidales bacterium
TCTGATATGGCTGCAGGAACTGATTTAGCTACAGGAGCTAACATTTATATGTTAACCCCACCAGTTGCTGTTACAGATCCTTACTATGTTGGATTGAACTTCGCTGCCTTAGGACCATTCCCAGCAAACAAATTTGCTATTGTTTCTACTACCGATGGTGATGGTGGTGGTATGGATTTATCATGGGAACAATGGAGCGATGATACATGGTACTCTATGTTAAATGCTTGGCCTTTGGATTTTGACTTTGGCTTTTTTCCCATTGTTGAATTAGGCGCCGGTATTCAGGATGCATTCGTTCACAATTTAATTGTTAACGTATATCCAAACCCAGTTAACGACATTGCTACTGTTGAATACACACTCAGAAACAACGCCAACAAAGTTGATTTCAGAGTATTTGATGTTAATGGAAAAGTAGTTATCAATATGGAAATGGGTTCACAAAACGCTGGGAGCCACACTCTTTCATTTGACGCTTCTAACTTAGCTGCTGGCACATACTATTACGGTATAGTTGCTGACAGAAACAACTTAATAAAACCTCTCGTTATTCAATAATAACCTATAGGTTAACAAAAAAAAAAGGTCTTTGCAAATGCAAAGACCTTTTTTTTTTAAAGAAAATCAAAAACCAATAAATAATTGTATTATAAAAAAATATTATATATTTGCACCTTAAGCAATTGAACTATTAATTAAATATTTAAAAAATGAAAAAACTATTTACCCTTATGGCTGTTGTCCTCTTTGTAAGCTCAGTATTTTCACAAGAAGCATTAAACCTGAACCCAAAAGACACACCTTTAAAATTTCAACAATCAAAAATTAACAAAACTATTTTAAAAAATGGCAGTAAAGCCACTAACGAACGCTGGTACAACTTTGGTGAAACCATGGATATTTTTTATGGCAACACATCTGCTTTATTCGGTAATAATCTTTTCCCTGACACAACCATCCTCGTTGACTATGGAACCTCAGGGTTTTCTGGTCCATGGATTCATATGCTAGGTGATGTACTTGACGTAAAATCCACTTTCTTTAATGATGTAAGCTTGCACGCAGGTGAGCTGTCTATGGGTGCACAAAGCACATACACAGTTGACTCTATTGCAGTACTGTGTTACTATGAACGCAATATGACCGACCCCAATATTGTTGACACTTTACTCATTGAAATAACTGTGAACAATAACCTACAAACACCCTACTTTGCCGCCTCAGGTATAAACACTAATTTAGGTTCAGATACAGTTTATGTACATTTAATCAATTACTCACAACCCACCAATACATTGAACTACACCACTAAAAAACAATACAAATTCCCTCTAACTGAACAGTTTTTTATCGATTCACTTGACAACGGTTTTCATTATATTGAAATATCAACTGCCGATTTGCCAACAGTTACAGCAGGTAAATATGTGGCTACTGCCCTTTCGTTCATACCAGGTTACACTTGGGTGGCTAATGTGGATACTTTAACTCAAAAGAACCGTTTCTTCTTTGTTTCTTTTAAAGAACAGGAAGATATGTTCCCTATATATGTCAAAAGAGATTTCAACATATCCTACATCATTCCACAAGATGTAAGATATAATGATGGCGGTTCATGGAATGGCTATTTTGTACCTTCTTATGCCTATATGGGCACAACTGCCGATTACAGTTACGAACATCATTTGATTTATTATAAAACCACTTGTGCTACCAACTGTGGTGAAACAGGCATGCCTCAGATTGTTAACAATCCTACTACAACGCTTGGCAATGCTTACCCCAACCCTGCTTCAAATAATATGTCCATAAACATACCTCTCAGCGTTAATGCTAATAACGCTAAACTGACTGTTAAAAATATTTTAGGACAAGTTGTTGCCGAATACAGTGGCTTTAATTTGGGTAATAACGAAATTACAATATCAACCAACAAACTTGCTTCGGGTATTTATTTATATACCCTTGAGGCAGGTCAACAGTTTATAACAAAAAAATTCAGTATAAATAAATAATACCAAACTTAATAAAAAAAAGAAAGACTGCTCCATTGAACAGTCTTTCTTTTTTTTATGGCTTAACTAATAAACAAGAAATTTAACTATGCTACTCTGTTTAATACCTTTATATCTAAGATAATAAATACCTGAAGAAATTTTATTAAAACTTATTCTAACCATGCCATTCGAAATATCATTCTTAATAAATGAAATTTCGTCTCCAATGATATTGTATATACTTATATCATCTGTATTAAATAAGGTTGTTCCAGATATAAGAACAAATGAGTTGCCCATAACAGGATTTGGATAAATACTAAAGAGGTTTTCATTATTGCTGTCTTTTACCGAAGATGGCTCTACATTAATATAATAAGGTTTGTTGGCAAAACCATTGCCAAAATCGTTAGTAGCTATGAGTGTTACATAATAAGCCCCTTGTGTATTATACTGTATAACAGGATTTTGTAAACCCGATTGTGATGGGGTACCCCCCTCAAAAATCCAACTCCATGTATGAGGTACAAAATCCGACAAGTCGGTAAAACTTACAAAATCTCCTTCAGCAATTTGCACATTATCAGCAGTAAAATCTACAACCGGTGCCATACCCTCAACTGTTATCTGCATCTCGGTACTATCTTCACCGCAAATATTGCTTATAATAAGCTTTACATTATATGTTCCTGGTCCTGAATAAGTATGAACTGGGTTGGCTTGTGCAGAAGAGTTTCCATCCCCGAAATACCACATATAATTCATAGCATAAAGGGACTGGTCGGTAAATTGAGCAGTATACCCTGCGAGGTTATGCGTAAATTGACATTCCGGCTCATCTAATATATAAGCTGTAACTTCTTGCATCTGGCTGTAACAATCGGGTTCTTTTACCTCCCAATCGTAAAAATAATAATAATTGCCATAAGTGTAGTTATATTGAGCCAATGAAGCACTTGATTCAATTATAGATATAATACCAGAAACTTCATAAGGATATGTAGCTGAATTATTGTTATTCCTGTAAAGATTTACAGCTCCATTTCCTACCAGTTGTAATTTGCTTCCTACAGGAACGTCAAAATTAAGATTTACCCTACTCTCTCCAGCAGGCATAAATACAGTTACAGAATCAAGAATTGTTTGAGTAGAATCTCTCAGCAATATCTTTCTGTTTCCTGCATTATTGGCATATACTTTTACAGAAAGAAGTTCTACAGGAGTATAACAATCAAATATCAAAAAATGTGAATTCCCTGAATTGTTATAATATCCACCACCTCCGCTATTATCTGTTTTACCAACATTAAAAGGTGTATTGATTACACTTCCCTGAACATAATATGTTGTTGTGGTATCGAGCAAAGGAGTGGTATATGAAGTACCGGAATGAAAAGGGACAGGACTCAGTGGTGAATAAAACCAATTAATATCATTATAGCCAGTGGTTGATACTGTTAATGAAGCACTGCCACAATGTTCTGCATTGGTTATAGAAGGTGGAGGCAGCCCAACATAAATGGTTTGTGGCAATGTATAAGAATGACTTCCGCAAGCACCTGCATCGGCAGTTAACGATACATTATATTGCCCTATAGTCTGATATACATGCACAGGACTTATATCTGTTGAGGTTATGCCATCACCGAAATCCCACAGATAACTTGCTGCATTTAAACTTTGATTAACAAAGTTTACGGTTGCTGGAATATTGCAGAATGAAGTGTCAGACGCAGTAAAAGCTGCTGACACAGGCATATTGCTCACTGTAAAACTCTTTTGAACAGTGTCATTAACAATATTCATATCTGTTGAATTATTTGGTGAAGTACAAAATACTTTTATTATATGTTGCCCTAACGTCAGGTTGAAAGCAGGTAAATTAATTGTATCACCTCCCAGACTCAACAAATTTCCTGTCCATTGATGTTGTACAATATTACCACTGTTGATACGGTAATTTATAGTTAAGGATTGCAATGTATTCAAACCCATATTTCTGATAACTACTCTTGGAGTAATAGATAGTCCTGCACAATTATATTGATTTTCGGGTTCTAAAATTGTAGCCATGGCTGCATCAAGTGCCAATGATACATTAATTATTTTCAAAGTACCCATAAAAGGAATTTTATTTTGTTTTGTTACAACAATATCAGCAGTATCCGGCGATAAAAATGGAGGAAATGAAAGTTGGGCTATGCCATTTATATCGGCCAAAACAGCCGTTATCAATACATTATCGTTAGATAAGGCCACATAAGCACAGGGTTCTGTATTTACAGTTAAAGTGGTTTCCCCTACCACTATAGGGTCGGTATAATTAACCTGTAAGGCAGATGGCTCGTATAA
>CAZVOS010000338.1:0-4351 GCA_964628845.1 uncultured Bacteroidales bacterium
TGGTGCAGCAACTGCTGCATCACTATAAGCATCAACATCAATAGTAAGGGAAGCACCAGCATTTATACTATAGGTTATTGTAACAGCTAATGCCTGAGGATTAGAAAATACAACATCAGGTGATGTTTCGTTTTGGCAAACTGTTAAAGTACCACTAATTGTAGCTGTTGGGGTAGGACGCACTACGAATTCTGTTGAAGCTGATGCTGAAGGCCCACCGCACCCATTTGCTGTTACACTAATAGTAGCCACGCCAGAGAAGTTAGCATCCCATACTGCGAGTGCCGTCTCAGTTGTTCCAGTAATTGTGTTACCTGTACCTGTTATTGACCAGTTATAGCTGGTTGCATTGGCAGCATATGTTTCGAATAAAGTACCCGAACTGCCCTGACATGCAGTTAAATTTCCAGGTGTTGGTATTGATGGTGTTTCTACATTAGGTGTAACAGTAATTGTACCAATAGCCATTACACTACCACAACCACCTATTAGAGTAACAGTATAATCGAACACACCAGATTCAGTAGGTGTTCCTGATATGGTAACCACATCAGATATCCAACTACCTGTAACGCCATTGGGCAAGCCAGAGAAAGAAGCACCTGTGCTACCTGTGGTGGTATAATAAATATCTGATATAGCTGTGTTGATACAAACCGTTTGATTATCATCGGAACCAGAATCAAGACTTATTGTATTATCAGGTTCAATAGTAACTGTTGTTGCTTCTGAATAATCGGAAGGACATGCACCATTCTTAACAACAGCCCTGAATTGAGTATTTTCTGTTAATGGACCTGATACATACGTTGTTGTGATATGAATTATATCAGTCCATGATGTGAAAGGATCCACTGCTTTTTGCCAGTTAAGAACCTCACCTAAGTGTCCTGAGAGTGTCAATACACCGCTTGTATTACCCGAACAAATAGCTGTTCCACCAGTTACAGTTCCTCCTTCGGAGGGATTATCAATAATAACTACTGCGTAACCTGATACACTATTATTGGTACACTCAGGGGCAGATTGGTAAGACACGCTAATGAGGTTATAGGTTAATGTATCGGGTGTATTGGTAGGTACACTTACTGTAGCGCTTGTTGAAGCCCCCACATTAATTGTAGTTTGATTTGCACCATTTATATCATAAGTAACAGTAATGGGTATGCTTTGAGGGTTTGTAAATGTAATATCCGGAGACACATCATTCTGACATACTGAAGTTGAGCCGTTTATTGTAGCATTTGGTGTAGGACGCACATATACAGTAGTTGAAGCTTGGGCTGATGGGCCATTACAACCATTTGCTGACACATAAACTGTGGCTGTACCAGTAAAAGCGGCATCCCATGTTACCGAGGCAGTTGTTCCAGTACCTGATATAGAGTTACCTGAGCCGGTTACGGACCAGTTATAGGAAGTGGCATTTGTGGCAAAGGTTTCAAATATTGTATTAAGCGTACCCTGGCAGATTTCGGTATTTGAAGGTGTGGGCGTATCGGGTACACCAACAGTTTGTGTAACTGTTATTGTTGCAGTACCAGTAATACCATTAGAACATTCGGGTGCAGTCTGGTATGCCACACTAACGAGGTTATAGGCGAAATCACCCGATGCCATAGTAGAAGCAGTTACAGTAGTATAAGTACTGGCACCCACGTTAACTGTTTGATTAGCCCCTCCATTAATATTATAAGTAACTGTAACAGCTATGTTCTGAGGATTAGTGAAAGTGATATCTGGGCCTGGATTAGCCATTTCACAAACAGTGGCAGTACCACTGATAGAGGCAGTTGGTGTAGGACGTACTGTAACAGTTGTTGATGTTTCGGCAGAGGGTCCGTTACATCCATTTGCTGAAACAGTAATTGTAGCTGTACCTGTAAAGTTTGGATCCCAAATTACTTCGGCTGTTTCACTTGTCCCTACTATTGAATTTCCTGTTCCAGTAATTGACCAGTTATAACTCACAGCATTTGTAGCGGATGTGGTGTAGGTTGTATTGCTACTTCCCTGACAGATAGTTGAAGCAGAAGGTGTTGGCGTATCAGGGGTACCTACTGTTGGTGTTACAATAATTGTTGCAGAGCCCAAAGCACTGGCCTGACATTCTGGTGCTGATTGATACTCAACACTTACCAGGTTATAGATAAATGTACCTGCCATTCCTGTTGGTGCAGCAACTGTTGCAGAGCTGCTTGCTCCAACATTAATTGTAAGATTGCTGCCACTATTTATATTGTAAGTAACTTTAACAGGCAATGATAACACATTTGTAAAGGTGATATCTGGTTGTGAAGTATTAATACACACTGTATCTGTTCCGCTAATTGTAACAGTTGGTGTAGGACGTACTGTAACAACCGTTGAGGCAGAAGCTGAGGGGCCATTACATCCATTGGCTGTAACGCTTATAGTAGCTGTTCCATAGAATGTAGGTGACCAAGTAACACTTGCATTCTCATTAGTACCACTGATACTATTGCCTGCACCTGTTACTGACCAGTTATAGCTGGTTGCATCGGTTGCAAAAGTTGAAAAGTCGCTTGTACCACCATCCTGACAAATAACAGATGTTAATGTAGCAGGTTCGCTTGGCGTTCCCACTGTTGGAGTAACTGTTATTAAAGCTGAGCCAGTAATTGCATTTGGACAATTTGGGGCTGACTGATAAACCACACTTACCAGATTGTACAGGTAGTCTCCTGCTGTTGTTGTTGGTACCTGTATTGTAGAGCTGCTGTTAGCATCTACATCAATTGTTTGGTTAGCACCACCATTTATATTATACGTAACAGTTACAGGTATGGATTGTGGATTACTGAAAGTAATATCTGGTAGTGGATTTTCTAACTGACACACTGTAGTTGTGCCACCAATAGTTGCTGTAGGTGTTGGACGTACGATAACGGTAGTGCTTGCAGCCACAGAAGTACCGCAACCCGTTGCAGTTACACTAATTGTTGCCACACCACTAAAGTTAGTATCCCATGTTACTTCTGCTGTTTCAGTGTTACCTGTAATAACGTTACCAGTACCTGTTACAGACCAGTTATAACTTACAGCATCCGTAGCGGATGTTGTATACGTTGTATTTGCACTGCCCTGGCATATAGTTGAATCGGAAGGTGTAGGTGTTACAGGAACGCCAACAGTAGGAGTTACAATAACGGTAGCACTTCCAGTTAAAAGATTAGAGCATCCAGGTGCAGATTGATAAACAGCACTTACAAGATTGTAAGCGAAACTGCCTGATATGTTAGTTGGGACGGCAACAGATGCACTGGTGTTTGCACCTACATTTACTGTTTGATTAGCACCTCCATTAATATTATATGTAACAGTTATCGCTAAATTAATTGGGTTTGTAAATGTGATATCAGGTGACGCATCATTTTGACAAACAGTAGTTGCCCCGCTTATAGTTGCTGTTGGCAACTGTCTAAGTATTACAGTAGTAGAAGATGATGCTGAAGGGCCATTACAGCCATTAGCAGTAACACTTACTGTAGCTGTTCCGTAGAAATTGGGGTTCCATGTTACAGTAGCTGTTGAACCAGTACCTGCGATAGAATTTCCTGAGCCAGTTACAGACCAGTTATAGCTGGTAGCATTGGTAGCAGAAGTGCTGAAGTCGGTATTTCCAGTTCCCTGACAAATGGTTGAGTTAGAAGGTGTCGGGGTAGTTGGTGTACCAACAGTAGGCGTAATATTTATTGTTGCAGAGCCCGTAATATTATTTGAACATTCGGGAGCTGTTTGGTATGCCACACTTACAAGGTTGTAAACGTATGTTCCCATTGTTGCAGTAGGAGCTGTAACTGTAGCATTTGAACTGGCATTAACATTTATATATTGGTTTGCGCCCCCATTAATATTATAAGTAATTGTAACAGCTATATTTTGGGGATTGGTAAAAGTAAGATCTGGTCCTGGGTTAGCCAATTGACATACAGTAGTAGTTCCACTGATACTTGCTGTGGGTGTTGGGCGTAAAGTTACTGTTGTTGTGGCGGCAGCAGATGGTCCGTTACAACCATTAGCTGTAACACTTACCGTAGCCACCCCACTGAAATTAGGATCCCAAGTTACAGTTCCTGTTGTTCCAGTTCCGGAAATTGAATTACCTGAACCACTTACAGACCAATTAAAACTTGTAGCATTTAAAGCAGATGTAGTATATACAGTATTAGAACTTCCCTGACATATAGTAGTTGCTGATGGTGTGGGTGTAGCAGGCACTCCGATAGTTGGTGTAACCGTTATAGTTGCAGAGCCGGTAATTGTATTGGTACATTCGGGAGCTGTTTGATAAGCCACACTTACAAGGTTATATACAAAGTCGCCTGCT
>CAZVOS010000339.1:0-4343 GCA_964628845.1 uncultured Bacteroidales bacterium
AACGCACCATAACAGCAGCTCAAAGCCCATTAAAACAGGGCTTTAGCTGCAACCGCTATGCCCTATAAAAACAATGACATTCAGAAAAGATAAACGTCAACAAATAACTAACAATTTAAATCGGTCAACTATGAAAAAAACATTTTTTCTTTTTGCAGGACTTGCATTATTTATATTAAAAAATCAAGCGCAGACAGTTGTCGACTACGATGGTAATGTATACAATACTGTAAGTATAGGTACACAAATATGGATGAAAGAAAATTTAAAAGTAAGTCACTATAATAACGGTGATGTTATTCCACTTGTGACCGATAGCTCAACATGGGGAAGTCTCTCTGGAGGTGCATATTGTTACTACAACAACGATTCCATTACTTATTCTTCGACATATGGTAAGTTGTATAACTATTATACCGTTGTTGATAGTCGTAAACTATGTCCAATTGGTTGGTCTACACCTTCCAATGATGATTGGTTAGCACTGGCCACCCATTTAGGAGGGTATAATGCTAATACGACTGGTGGAAAAATGAAGGAAGCAGGAACGACCCATTGGTTAGCACCAAATACAGGTGCTACAAATTCCAGCGGTTTCACTGGACTTCCCGGAGGCTTTCGCCGCGTAGATGCCTCCTTTGACAGAAATGGAACAAGTGGATTATGGTGGTCTAGAACATCATATTCTTGTGGTGGATGGAATTGGGTGTTAACTAACTATGATGCCAAAATTTCAACGTTTGGCATGCCTACTAATTCTGGTTATTCTGTACGATGCTTAAAGGACACCACAACACAAATTATTGAAATAAAATCTCAGGACAAAATTAAAATATATCCAAATCCTGCTATTGACATAGTTTATATTGACTGTTCTGAAAAACAGAATTTGAAAATGCAAATCAATAGCATTACTGGAGAATGCGTCTTACAAAAAGAATTGAAAAATGGAACAAATGAGATTAACATTATTTCATTTTCAAAAGGGTTATATATAATCAAGGTTACAGGTGCTGACTGGACAATAAGGCGTAAATTGATTAAGAACTAATTTTACAGGGCATAACACGCGGTGGTTTTTAATGGCTAGTGACGCTTTTCATTGAAAAATTTGGTGGTTGAAAGTAAATATTTGTATTTTTGTAGATAGTAAGGTGGGTAGGTTAGCCATCAAAAACCTACCGCCATCGTTATGCAACATTTTAAAAAGACGACTATGACGGCAAAAAAGATTACGACAATTATTTTATTATTATTTTTTTGGACAAGTTCATTTTCTGCGGACTTTTATAAGTCAACCACTGATTTGAATGTCCGAAGCGGACCCGGAACAGGTTATCATGTATTATTTTCACTACAATATGGTGACGAAGTGAAAGTATTATCAAAAAGTAATAGTTGGTATGAAATTGAATACAATGGAAAAACAGGTTATGCCTCAAGTAAATATTTAAAACCAATTTCAAAGACAGAGGCAGACACAAGCACAGACAGCGAAAGTATTTTTTCATCAACTGCGAATAATATTTTACTAATTGGAGGCGGTTTTATTGTTTTACTTTTTATTCTGGCTTTCGTGTTCAAGAGGGCGGCTTTGAAGAATTATGGCAGTATCATTGCACTTTTAGCGACTTTTTTTTATTACGTTTTTGGTCTATTCTTAAATTTGATTTTTATAAGTATGTTAAGTTCTTCTGCTGGTGCAGGGTTCTTGCTTTCAATTTTTACTTATATTTTAGCACTCGTTGTAGGTATTCTTTCAATAATTGGTTTCTTTAAAAATGTAGGTGTAGGAATTATTGTACTTTCGGCAATAATAGCACTTATTGACTTTTCAACTGGAGCAATTCCTGGTGGAATTATGGCATCAATGGCGTTATTCGGTGGAATTTTAATCACAATCGGCTATTCACAATTAAAACAAACAGTATGAAAAATTTTCTTTTAATTTTCGCAAGTGCAATTATTTTAGTTTCCTGCCAACAAAGCAAACAGGAAAAAGTAAACGATTTTTTGGACGCTATAAATCGTTTTGACAAAGAAAAATCAAATCAGATTTTAGCCGATAATTTTACTTACTACGGTAAGGATACATTAAATAAATCCGAGTATTTGGCAAAAATGGACTCTTTGAAAAATGTTGAATACAAGTCAACAATATTAAATATTCAAGACTTAGACAGCATAGTAAAGACCGAGGAAAAAGTAACCTCTATTATTGATTCGCTTTTGGAAGTAACTCCAAATATTATTCAGAAAAAAACATACAGATTTTTTGACGACAAATTGAAATCAATTACAGTTGATACAACTCTGAATTATGAGGAATATATGAAGTCTTTAAATGAAAAAATTATTCCGTTTGCTTTTTATGTTCAAGACCAGCACGACATACAAGATGAGAAAGAAATTTTCAAGAATATCAAAAAGTATCTTACTGAATATGTTACACTACCTGTTTCTGAAAGAAAAAAATATAGAACTTATTCAAGTCTACAAGGTACTTATATTTCAAAAAACAGCCTCTATAGAAAATTGATATTTAGAGGAAAAAAGACGGTTACGGTTGTTGACGCTTTTTTTGGATTTCCCTTTGCGACAAGTTATGAATTAGACGAGAATTACATAAGAATAAGAACAGACAAAAGCGATTTATTGCTTGAAGTAAAAGACAGTAAAACACTTATAGGAGAGGGCTTTGCTGCGGGGACATTTACAAAATCAAATGAATAATAATTTTTAAAATGGAAAAAATGAATAAAATTGACCTTGGAGACAAAGTGAGGCATAAATCTGATAACAGTTACAATGCTTTGCAAATGGAAGTCAGAGAAATAGAAGACGATAAAATTCTATGTGACTATTTTGATAATACTGAAAAGTTAATGAAAGAAAAATGGTTTAATGAAAATGAACTTGAACTTGTCCAAAAAGCGGAAGGTGGCTTTCTGTAATAATTGAACGTAATCGAATGACTGAAAATCAAGAAAAACGTTGCATAACATGCGGTATATTTTATTGCCGAGATAGTGCTAAAATCAATGACTGTGGCTCGCTTCAAACTTCATCGTGGCTTGACAGTGATGTGCTCCGAAGTCGGCAACAAAAACATACCGCCATCCGTTGGGTGCAATAGCAAGAAACCACTGGAGAAAACATTAGAGAACGAAATAGCCGCTTAAAAATTTATAACAAATAGTAAAATGCCCTCAGAATTAGGAAAAACATATAGAATTCTACTTATTACACTGCTTGCTTTAGGACTAAACATAAAACAAGCTAAGACACAGATAGTTTATACGGATATAGACCCTGACACAACTATTTATGAACCTAATGTTCAATCCCAAGATTCAATTGTTAGTTATTATTTTGATTTGAACTTAGATAGTATAAATGACTTTAGTTTTTGGGCAAGACATTATCATTATCAAATGCAAGATGGTGTATGGCTTTCTATGCAGAGAAGAACAGTAACTTGCAATACATGTAAAGTGTCAGGCGGTTGTACAATATTTGATGATAGAAATGATATTTATTTGAATGATACTGTAAATCAAAACCTTATATGGGATAATGATATGAGTGTTTTAATTGATATTTTTGCCTTAAGTATGTATTGCGCTTTGCCAACGGGAGATATTTATTGCGGATTAAAACTAATTGTAAATACAGATACTTATTATGGTTGGGTAAGGTGTACAGCGACAAGTAACTCAATTACCATAAAAGACTATGCTTATAATTCAACTCCAAATGAGTATATATTGGCAGGGCAAACAACTTTAGGGACAGAACCCCCTTCCCTATCTGACAATATCAGCATTTATGAAAATAATGGCTTTCTGACAGTCGATTTCAACGAAAAAATTGGCCCAAAGGGACATATAAATATTTACAATTATTTAGGAGCATTAGTAAAGACAGAACAAATCAACGGACTTAACAACTCGGTATCATTGAGAGATTTGACTTCGGGCATTTATATTGTTCACATTGTGACAGAAGACGGAATTATAAATAAAAAAATATATTATCAATCGAATTTATACTAAAAGCGGCTATGAAGTATGTTCGTTGACAAGAAAAAAGAATTAATTAGCTACAGCACCCAACACGCGGTGTATTTTACGGCTTTTGACGTTTTTCATTGACATAGAAGTACGTATATGAAAAAATTGTATATTTGTGAAACGGCAGTGGGTTAGCAAGCCTACAAAAACACACCGCTATCGTTACCAACAAGGCGAAGAAACTTACAGCAGAAAAAAAAACAATGGCTTGAAAGATTTTAATAATTTAACAAAATGACTGACAAAAGATTTAGTTTTTGCCGACACACA
>CAZVOS010000340.1:0-4332 GCA_964628845.1 uncultured Bacteroidales bacterium
CAGCGACTTAGATCCTTGCGGTTATGCCCCCCAGCTTAACTGGCTTACCAACGACCTTCAGATGCATACCAATACCACTGCTGCACCTTACTGGAAAGCTGCGCAATACCATTTGCCTATGGTACCTCACGGAGAGTATTCGCCCGTCACAGCTCAGATCAATTGCTGGGCTAACCTCTTTAAGCAATATGGTGTGAAAGTAGGTATGGAAGGACATACGCATGTGATTAAGCAAACCTGGCCTGTATCGCCATCAACTGCAACTGGAAGCGAGAAGGGTTTTATTAAAGATACAATTAACGGTACTGTTTATATCGGTGAAGGTTGTTGGGGTGCACCCCTGCGCGACCTCTACAGTCCAAATAACTGGACCCGCGACCAGGCACGCTTTAATGGTTTTCAGCTTATCTATGTCGAAAAATCTAAAATAGAAATCCGTACAGCCAAATTCGAAAATGTGAACAGTATAGCACAAGTGCCCATGAATGCTCCAGTAGGTACATTGCCGTCAAATATAATATTATGGACACCTGCAAATGGTCAGGTTGTGGTTATCAATAACAATATGCCAGGAAACGATGCGTCACTAAGTGCACTTTCTTCAAGCATGGGTACATTGTATCCTGTATTTGCTGCGTCAACACTCAATTATACTGTAACATTGCCTTTCGGTACGACAAGTATTCCTGTTTTAAGTGCCACTGTCAACGACCCTTCGGCAAGCATGCAAATCACCCAGCCCACTTCGGTGAATGGCACAGGAACAGTGCTTGTTACGGCAGCCGATGGTATCACTACCAGAACATATACTGTTACTTTCACAGTGTCGACTGGCGACGATGCCACGCTTGTAAGTCTCAGTACCAATACAGGAAACCTCATGCCTGCATTTGCACCAAATACTTTTAATTACACAGTCCTTTTACCTTACGGCACAACCGCTGTACCTCTTGTAACTGCCATTCCTACCGATCCCTATGCCAATGCCAATGTAACTCAGGCAGTTAGTGTTACTGATGCCGCCGTGGTTCTTGTTACAGCAGCTAATGGGGTTAACACAAATACCTATACAGTGCAGTTTGCTCTGGGCTCCAGTTCTGATAAAGATATTGTAGAATTCAATATAGCAAACCAATCAACACCTACGGTTATTGACCAGGTTAATGCCACCATTGAGCTTTCTATGCCTTATGGTTCTAATATGACGGCTTTGGTACCACTCATTACTATAAATGGTGCTTCAGTGTCTCCGCCTTCGGGCTTAGCTCAAAACTTCCTCAATCCGGTTTATTACACGGTAACAGCTATGGACAGCTCACAGAAAACCTATCTGGTTACGGTTAATCTTGAACCCGGTACCGGTGACGATGCCACACTGATTCACCTTGAAACCAATCTTGGTTCTTTGCAACCTGCATTCGACCCTGCTGTTACCAATTATACCGTTGAGTTTAACGATACTTTAAACGGTCAGCAAATTAATGCAATTACAACTGACCCTCAGGCCACTAAGAAAATATTTCTGCCACAAAACCTTTATGGCAATATGGCTGAACGCACTGCCAGTATTCTTGTGATTTCAAAGAATAACACTGTTACCAAAACTTACAACATCAAATACGAACTGGCTACTGCTGTTCAAGCTATAACTCACGAAAAAACTGTATTGATTTATCCCAATCCTTCTTCAGGTGTGTTTACGGTGGAACTGCCTTCAAAATCAGGAGTTACGGAGCTCATTGTTTATAATGCAATGGCCAAACATATAAGTTCTCTAAAGCCGAAAGGAAGTGCTGCATCATATAGCTTCGACCTTTCATCTCAGGAAAAAGGCGTGTATTACCTTTATGTACGCAGCCGAAAGGATGTGCATATTTTCAAATTATTCCTTCAATAAATTGCATTATGAAAAAAGTATTTTTAAAGGTTCTGATAATTTGTTTGCTGATTCCTACATTTGCCTTTTCTCAAAGGGTGTTTAACGAATATAAAGGGCGTTTATCTTTCTCATTAGACCCCATATTCGCCCCGTTTTATCACGGTGTAGCTTCAGGTGACCCGCTTCAGGACAGGGTTATTATCTGGACAAGAGTTACTTCATTAGCCCCTGTTGACAGCATCTTAGTTGAATGGAAAATGGCTACTGATACCAATTTTCAGAACATAGTCAACCAGGGTAGTCTTTATACAAAGGAAGACAGAGACTTTACCGTTAAAGTTGACGTAACCGGCTTGCAACCTAATACATGGTATTATTATATGTTCACAGGGCTGGGTGTGAATTCAATTATTGGTCGTACCAAAACGGCACCTGTCGGAGTTGTTTCGAATGTGCGTTTTGCTGTAGTAGGCGGTTCTAATTACAATAATGGTTACTATAACGCCTATAACCATATTGCTTACCGCAACGATATTGATGCAGTTGTGCATACAGGTGATTATATTTACGAATACGGCACCAACAGTTATGGCAATCACCCCGACAGAGGCCTGGCACCTGCATGGGATTGTGTGTCACTGAGTGATTACCGCATGCGTTATTCACACTACCGTCTCGACCCTGATTTGCGCCTTTTGCACCAGCAATACCCTTGGTGGGTGATATATGATGACCATGAAACAGCAAATGATTCTTATATGAATGGAGCCGAAAATCATAACCCATCAACACAAGGCGCCTGGACCGACCGTAAGGCAGTAGGATTGCAGGCCTATATGGAGTGGATTCCTTGTAGGGAAATTAATGATTTGGCACATCCCACTAAAAAAATCAGCCGTTCTGTCAAGTATGGAGACCTTGCTCATATAATTTTTCTTGATACCCGCCTCGAAGGGAGGGACGACCCCAATGGCCTTCCTGTGGATGACCCAAATAAAACCATTTTAGGGCAACATCAATACAATTGGTTAACTTCTGAATTACTTAAAGCACAATACACCGATACAGCGCAATGGAAAATCATCATGCAACAGGTAGTTTTCGCTCCGCTCAATTTTGTGGTATATACAAATAAAGACCAATGGGATGGTTACCAGAGCGACAGGCAAAAAGTACTCAATTACATTAATTATTATGATATTAAAAATACTGTTATAGTAACGGGCGATATTCATACGTCATGGGCTTTTGATGTTACTAATCCTAATCTGGGTATTTATGGAACAAACGGGCAAGGGGTAGGTACCGTAGAATTTGTTTCGCCAAGTGTTACATCGCCTTCCGTAAGTGTTGGCGGAGGTATAGGTGCTGCCGCTATAATGGCTGCTAATCCTCATCTCAAATGGGTTGATTTGGTTAACAGGGGCTATGTTATACTCGATATTTCACCTAGTAAAACACAAGCCGATTGGTATTTTGTTAATGATATTAATAGTTATGGGGGGTATTCCTGTTCTTTTGCTCAGGGCTGGTATGTTGAACACTTACAAAATTATCTCAAAAATACTTCAACACCTGCCCTTTATACCGGTCAATACCAGCCCTTAGCTCCTTTCTGGCCAAGTATGGTGGTGGATGTACCTGATATGAATGCACTTGCTAAGACAGGTCTTGTGCTTTTGGCTGCTTATCCCAACCCTTTCAGCTCCGATATCACATTGCAACTGTATGCATATGAAAATACCCAATTGCAGATTACATTAAAATCTCTTGACGGACGTGAAGTCTATAACGAAAGCTTAGACGTTTATTCAAAAGATATTTATTACCATCATTTTTCGCTACAAGACCTAAAAAATGGCTACTATATTCTGAAAATTACTTCAGCAGATGGAACGACCTTGAGCAAGAAATTAGTTAAAATATAAACCCATTTCCTATGTCATTATTTTACAGGATTATTTTTATTTCGATATTTACAGGGGCGGTTCATCTTTATGCACAAACACATTTTACTCCTTCTGTAACATCTGGATGTTTGCCTTTAACGGTTAGTTTTACTAATAATAATCCGAGTTTTGGATATAGTCCAATATCGGGACAAACCACAGGTTTTAAATATTTTTGGGACTTTGGAAACGGTATCACATCAACATCAGAAAATCCACTTCCTGTTATTTATACATCACCCGATACTTTTAATGTAACGTATAATGCTGTTATAGATACGATGGGTTTTTATATCACACAAGTGTATGTAACGGCTATCGGTTGTACAGATCCTTTTTGGGATGACCCCGATGTGTATATTGAAATATTTGATGGCAGCAATACCAAGATATATACCTGCGAAAGCGAAGCCCAGAGTGGACAGTATAATGGCATACAACCTCCGATTACTTATCCTTTGAATATAAAACTAAACAATCCGCCTTACCGCATAAAGGTTATGG
>CAZVOS010000341.1:0-4324 GCA_964628845.1 uncultured Bacteroidales bacterium
TAAGATTTTCTGAATGTGTGTACGATGCTTGTGATTCTTTCTTGGCAATAATGCTTTCATTTAAAGAAAGGACTACCGAACAACTCTTTGTAGTAGTTTCTAAATGCAAGATATAAGTCATTATTCAATTTTTATTTTATCCTTTTCTACCTTTTTAACTTTCATGTCATCCTTCAAATTACGCGATACAGCTCTGTATGGACCAGCCACAACTTCATCTTCTTCTGTCAGTCCCTCTGTAATCTGAATATAGTTGTTATCCTGTATGCCTGTTTTTACTTTTTTAAGCTGCACCTTAGCATCGGCATAAATAAAAACGACTTCTTCAACAGGTGTTGTGTTTTTGGCATCTGCAACAATGATTTCCCCATCTTCATCAATATGCTCTTTGGGTTTGTTTTTATGTGCAGCAGAATCTTCTCTGGTGGTTACAGATTGTATTGGAACACTCAATACATTTTGGAGTTTGGTAGTCATTATTTCTACAGATGCCGACATGCCAGGACGCAATGGATAAAAATTTTCAACACCATCTTTTATCAGATGTGCATAGGATTCAGGAATTATTTTTATTTTTACTTCAAAATTGGTCACCTGGTCGATACTTAAGCCACTCACATTTGCTGAATTAGCTATAGAAGTTACTATCCCCTTAAATTTCTGATTTAAATAGGCATCAACCTCTATCTCGGCTGTATCTCCCACATTTACCCTGATGATGTCATTTTCGTTTACATCTACCTTAACTTCCATCCTGTTAAGGTCGGCTATACGAATTATTTCGGTTCCTCCCGAAAACTGAGAAGCCCCAGCCACTCTCTCGCCTTTTTCGTGTGATAACTTTGAAACGGAACCATCTACTGGTGCAAAAATACTTGTCTTTGTAAGATTGTCCTGTGCTTCCTTTAATGCTGCTTCTGCACTCTTAACAGAATAATCGGCTGCTAAGATGGTTTGTTTACTCGCCTCTACTTCAGCTTTTGCAACAAGATACTGCGATTCAATATTCTCGAATTCTGCAGAAGATATAGCTCCTTGCTCTTTTAATTGTTTATTCCTGTTATAATTTATTTCGGTGCTGTAAAACTGTGCCTCTACCTGTGCCAATCGTGCTTTGGCATTGGCAAGATTGGCTTTCTGCTGGTTTAAAGAAGCAACTATACGGTCAAGATTTGATAAATATATATCTGGATTAATTTTTACTAATATATCGCCTTTTTTTACTTTATCTCCTTCTTTTACATATATCTCAATTATTTCTCCTGATACGTCAGGACTTATCTTTACCTCAACTTCTGGCTGTACTTTCCCATTGGTTGATACGGTTTCTGTAATATCACGTTTTGTAACTTTCTCGGTATAAATCTCTATTAAATGTTCGCCACCTATCCATCCCACCTTAGAGGCAATAATCAAAAAGATTATAAAAACCACAAAACCAATGATGATATACCTGAATAATTTCTTTCTTTTCATTTTTATATAAAATTTAAAATCAAGTTATTATATAATTTTATCCAAACTAATATTAAATATTAACACCGTCAAAATTTAAACACCTCACTCCTAACTCTTTATACTAATAGGTTTGCCCTGATAGAAATCAAGTATTTTAAGTCGGAAAAGGTATTCATATTTTGATTGTAACAATTCTGATTTAGCATTCGAGAGTTTTATTTTGGCATCGTTATATTCGAGTGAATTGAGCATTCCCAGATTAAATTTTTGTTCTGTATATTTAAAAGATTCTTCGTAGGCCTCAACCGATTTTAATGATGCTAAGTAACGATTGTAAGCTGATTTGGCATCTGCATAGGCCTGCTGGATGCTTTTATTAAGCTGGTTCTTGGTGTTTTGTAAATTATACTCAGCATTCTTTATTAAGATTTTCGCTTTATTAATCGAAGTACGGCTTTGCAAGCCGTTGAAGATGGGTATAGTCATGGTAAATCCAACAGACTGATTCAGATTATCATCAAGCTGCTCTTTAAAGGGTTTCACCTGTGTAATGTAATTAAAAGAAGGGCCATAAACAATTTCTTGCGATTGTGTATAGCCAATGGGAATATAATCAAAAAGAACAACATCAGTTATTTCTTTACTTGCTCCCGAATATCCTGTGCCATAAGAAGCTCTGAGTGATAAATTTGGAGATATGGTACTGCGGGCTATACTTAAAGATTTATAAGCACTTTTTAATTTTAGCTCTGCTGTTTTAATTTCGGGCTGAAGTATGAGTGATGTATTGAATATATATTCTGGTGTTTGAGAAGGGAAATTTAATAAGGTGATATCTATCAGGGGGCGTTCAATTTCAAAATCATCTGTCGATGGTAAATCAAGCATCTGTGTTAATGTGAGATAGGAGAGTGCCAGTTGGTTTTGGGCATTGACATATTGCAAATTGTCGGCAGCAAGCTGCGCTTCAATAGCCAATTGATTAGATTTAGAAAGGGTTCCTGCATCCACTAATAAAATTGTCCGTTGTAACTGTTGCTCCGAAATCTCATACTGATTGAGCCGTATGTCGCGTATTTCATAATTAAACAATACCTGAAGATAGGCGGTAGCAATAGACAAAGAAATGTCGTTTTTAAGTTTTTCAAGCTCATATTCTGATACCTGCTTTTCAATCATCTGCTGCTTAACGGTGTTTAATAACTGAAAACCATTAAATAGTGTAACACCAGTACTGATATAGAAATTATTTGATTGTACTCTTGAAGTGGCAAAATCGTTGGTGTACATATCAATGGTTCTGCCAAAATTATAAGTATGCGAAGCACTGGCATTTAAATTGGGCAATAAAGCTGCTTTACTCTGTAATAAATCATATTTCTTTATATCGGTATTCAATTCTTGTTGTTTTATTTGAATGTTATTCTGATATGCATAAGTAATGCAGTCCTCCAGTGACCAGACTTTTTGGGTATGGGCTTCTGTTGCAATAAACCAAAAGAATATAATAATAATGTGCCTTGAAGATATCATAGTAATTCCAAAACTATATAATAAAGTTCAAACTTACTAAAATAAAGAATAATATATAGAATAAAATTTATTTTTTTATTTTTACAAGTATCTGTATTTCTTTAGTTTCTTAATTTCTCTATCGTAATCGGTGCTTAGAGCATACAAATCGGTAATCTTTTGATAAAATCTCCGTTCACTGGCTCTTATTTCGCGTATGCATTCAAGTAACTCGTCAAAATAATCCTGACCGAAGTTTTTGCCCTGTTTTAAGCGTTCATCGTCTAAGACAAAACCTTTAATAATAAAATCATTTAAAGTTTGTGTAGCCCATTTTCTGAATTGAGTAGCCTGTGTGGAGTTTACACGATAACCAACAGCCAGCACAGCCTCCAGACGATAAAAAATCAACAATACGCCCCACTTCTCGATGCCCTTCTTTTTGAACTATTTCCATTTTGGAAACAGTTGCACTTTCTTCAAGCTCACTGGTATCAAAAATATTTTTCAGGTGCTTACTTATGGCAGGTATTTTTACCTGAAAAAGTTCAGCCATTGTTTTTTGTGTAAGCCAAAATGTGCCTTCTTTAAAGGTTACGGCTATGTGTGTCTTTTTATTATATGTGTTAAATAGTAAAATGTTTTTTGGGTGCATACATTTTGTGCTTTATTATTATATCAATAGTGTCCGAAAATACTTATGTGTTCAGGGTTTAAGCTGCCTTATAAATCCTTCCTGCAGCGAAATAATTGTTTCGGTACCAGTAATTTCTTGGATTGACTGAATTTTTTCAATAATTATATTTTTAAGGTGTTCATTATTCTTGGTGTGAATTTTTACCAGAAGTGAATATTTTCCTGAAACATGATGGCATTCAGTTATTTCTGGAATTTCGCTGATTTTGTTGTAAACTTCTACGTGGGTATGTGGTGTTAGCAAATTAACCTGTATGCCAATAAACGCACATGTCAGATAGCCGAGACCTTTAGGATTTAGAATAAAAGCAGAACCTTTAAATACGTCTTCATCTTCGAGTTTTTGTACCCGCTGGTGAATAAGAGCACCCGACACATCGGCCATACGAGCAATTTCGACAAATGGTGTTCGGGCAGATTTCGTTAAATTTTCTATGATGAACTTGTCGAGATTGTCAACCTTAAAATTTTTAAGCATCATAACATTTCATTATTTACATTATTTTCCAAAAATACAATAATAATTTAGAATATGATACTTTTTAAAAATATTTATTAACATTATTATATAATATATTCATTTTTATTTTAAATTAGTAATTTCGCTGTAAATATTTAAAACGTAAAATCATGACATTTAATCCTGCAACAAACATTC
>CAZVOS010000342.1:0-4307 GCA_964628845.1 uncultured Bacteroidales bacterium
AACTGCTGTAAAAAATACGACATCAACATCATTGTTTATATGGCTGCCATTTTATCAGCTACAGGTGAACAAAACCCAATGCTGGCATGGGATGTCAATATGAATGGAATGATTAATGTCCTTGAAATAGCCCGTGAACTTAAAATGAAACAAGTTCTAGTACCAAGTTCTATTGCAGTATTTGGCCCAGGAACCCCACTTGACAGAGCACCTCAGGAAACTGTATTAAAACCAACAACCATGTACGGCCTCACTAAAGTGGCTGGTGAATTATTAGGCGATTATTATGTACGTAAATATGGTCTCGATGTAAGAGGTTTAAGATATCCAGGCATTATTAGTCACGAGACACTACCCGGTGGAGGTACAACAGATTATGCTGTAGCCATTTATTTTGATGCTGTAAAACATAAAAAATATACTTGCTTTGTCAGTGCCAACACAAGACTCCCAATGATGTATATGCCCGACTGTATCAAATCAACTATTGACCTTATGCAAGCAGATTTTTCTAAACTTAAACACCATTGCGATTTTAACGTTGGTGCCATGAGCTTTAGCGTTGCAGAACTTGCTCAATCAATTAAAAAATATATTCCTGAATTTGAAATCTCTTATGCCCCTGATTACCGTCAAGCTATTGCTGACTCGTGGCCTAATGATGTAGACGACACCGCTGCTCGTCAGGAATGGGGATGGGCTCCTAAATACAACCTCGATGCCATGACCAAAGACATGCTCGAAAATATTAAAATTAAACATGATAACGGTTTAATTTAATCTTACATTTTAAAATTCAAAAAAGAGCTGGTACCCCTACCAGCTTTTTATATTTATAGTGTATAGATTGTAAATCTTTTCCTATATTTGTATTACAAAACATACTCCATGGAAAATTTATTACCACCCAGTGATTTTTATATAAATAACAGAGTATCTTTTATTAAACTATTAAAACCCTCTTCTATAGCTCTTATTAGTCCCCATGATACACTCCCCCGCTCTGCCGACCAATTTTTTCCTTATAAACCAAATCCTAATCTATTATACCTTACAGGTGTAACACAACCCGAAAGCATTCTTTTCTTATTTCCCGACTCCCCCAACCCTGCCTATAAAGAAATTCTCTTTATCAGCGACCGTAATGAAGCACTCGAAATATGGTACGGAAAAAGAATGTCCAAAGATGAAGCTGCTAAACTATCCGGAATTAAAAATGTTCAATGGCTTAGCAATTTTGATGCAATTACTAAAGATGCCATGCTCATGGCCGAAAATGTTTACCTCGATTATAACGAATACGGCTCTTATTCCGGCTTAAAAGAATATAAAAACTTGCGTTTTGCAGAACATATTAAAAATAATTTTCCCCTTCATAATTACCAAAGAACTTATCCTTTACTAGCCAAATTACGCCTGCTCAAACAAAAAGATGAAATAAACATCATAAAAAAAGCCATTGACATTACAAATACAACTTTCGAAAAACTTACACAAAATCTTAAACCCGCTTTGTATGAATACGAACTTGAAGCATTAATAACTTATAACTTTATAAAAAATAATGCAAGAAGTCATGGCTTCAGTCCTATAGTTGCTTCGGGGCTTAATGCCTGCTACCTGCATTATAACGAAAATAACTCTTTGTGCAATAAAGATGATTTATGTCTTATAGATATAGGGGCAGAGTACCTGAATTATACTTCAGATATAACACGTGTTCTCCCTGTTTCAGGAAAATATTCAGAACGACAAAAAACCATATATAATTCTGTTTTAAAAATCCTTAAAGAAGCCCAGAAACTTCTTATTAAAGGAAATACTATTAACAATGTAAATACTGATGTAGCCAAAATAATGGAAGAAGAACTTATACACTTAGGTCTTCTTAAATTTAATGATGTTAAAAAACAAAATCTTGATAATCCTCTTTATAAAAAATATTTTCCTCATGGTACTTCTCATTTTCTAGGGATGGATGCCCACGATGTAGGCAATAAATTTATCCCTTTTGAACCAGGTATGATTCTTACCTGTGAACCAGGTATATATATATTCGAGGAAAAATTAGGTATCAGACTCGAAAATGATGTTTTAATAACTGACAATAAACCAATTATTTTATCAGAACAAATCCCTATCGAAATTAATCACATTGAATCTTTGATGAATAATAATACTAAATAATAACTAAATATAAAAACCTATGTTTAACGTTCAAACTTATACACAGCGAAGAAAATCACTTGTTTCTAAAATGAAATCAGGTATTATATTATTGCTTGGAAATAACGAAAGCCCAATGAATTATCCTGCTAATACATATCACTTCCGTCAGGATAGTTCGTTTTTATACTTCTTCGGATTGAACGAACCCGGATTAGCTGCCATAATAGATATTGATAATGATAAAGAAGTTATTTTTGGAAACGATATTGACTTAGATGATATTATATGGATGGGACCTCAACCATCACTCATTGAAAGAGCAGCTCTATGCGGAGTAAAAGAAACCAGAGCATTTGTAGAACTTGAAAACTTTATCAAAAACAACCTGCCAACTCGCAATATTCATTACTTGCCCCCTTACCGCCACGATAATATGATTCTTATTGATAATATTCTTGGCATTAAACCTAGCGAACAAAAAAAACTTGCTTCTGTTGAACTTATTAAAGAAATTGTTAATCTGCGTTCAAAAAAAGAAGCCCAAGAAATCGCTGCCATAGAAAAAGCCATGTATGTCGCTTACCTAATGCATACCTCTGCAATGAAAATGACTAAAGCTGGTGTTTACGAAAGAGAAATAGCAGGTGCTATGGAAGGCATAGCATTGGCTCATGGGTGCACAGTTTCGTTTCCAATTATTCTGACAAAAAATGGACAAACATTACACAATCACTATCATGGTAATAAACTAAATAATGGAGAACTGGTACTTGTAGATGCAGGCATCGAATCACCAGAGTTTTATTGTACAGACCATACCCGCACCTTTCCTGTAAGTGGTAAATTTACTGCCAAACAAAAAGAAATTTACGACATTGTTCTAAAAGCAAATGAGGAAGCTATCAGTATGATTAAACCAGATATATCCTACAAAAGTATTCACCTCGAAGCGTGTAAAATAATTACCGAAGGACTTAAATCCATTGGGCTAATGACCGGCAATACCATTGAAGCTGTTGAACAGGGCGCACACGCCATGTTTTTCCCGCATGGACTCGGACATATGATGGGCATTGATGTTCACGACATGGAAGACCTTGGACAGGATTATGTAGGGTACAACCAAAATGTACAGAAAAGTACGCAGTTCGGAACAGCTTATCTGCGACTGGCACGTGAACTACAGGAAAGTTTTGTGCTCACTGTAGAACCAGGCATATACTTTATCCCCGCCCTTATAGAAAAATGGAAAAATGAAAATAAATTTACTCAATATATTAATTATAAAAAAGTAGAAGAGTATCTCGATTTTGGAGGTATCCGTATCGAAGATGATGTTCTGGTAACTGCAGATGGGTATAAAGTTTTTGGCAAACCAATTCCTAAAAAGCTAAGTGAAATTGAAAATCTTATGTTAAAATAACATTAATGCCTCTTTTATATTTTCAAGATTTTTAATTTACTACTTCCCTATGTTTTAATCTTACTTTTTTATTACTACCATATATCAGTAATTCTTAACCATTTAATTAATTTATCAAAAAACATATTTATTAATTTATATAATTATATTAATTTTGTTATATTTCATTTTCAAATAACGTAAAATCCTATGTATAAAATAATTATTTTAAAAATATTAATTCTTTCATTGTTTCTATATGCTTGCAAAAAAGAAAATATAAACAATGAAGATACAAATACTGATAATAGCTATACAACACCTCTTGCTACCAATGTCCCAAATGGAGACTTTGAGCAATGGGTTGTTTCAAATCAAAATACATTTGAAGAGCCCTCTACCGGATGGTGGGCCACTCTCAATATTTTAAAAAATATGGGAGGACCTGAAACTGTTTTTAAAGTTACGGATGCTCACACGGGTAATCATGCTGCAAAACTTGTTACCAGTTCTTGGAGCGATTTATTAATATCTGGCATTTTATTATCTGGTACTTTCGACTTTAATGCTCCCAATATGATGATTCAAGGCAAACCATTCACACAGAAACCATTAAAACTGCGAGGTTATTATAAATATACTTCAGTAAACTCCGATTCTGCAGCTATATACGCTAACATAACATACTACAATAACCTTTTATCAAAAAGAGATACAATAGCAGAAGCCCGTTTCC
>CAZVOS010000343.1:0-4284 GCA_964628845.1 uncultured Bacteroidales bacterium
CAAAAATAAAATAATATTAAAACTTTTGTGAATTTGCGGTTAATCATCATGATGTAAATTATTTAAATACTATTAAACGTTGTCCCGATAAGCTATCTGAGTAACTAACACTAATCTTTTCTTCAAGTTCAGCAGGAATAATCCCATGTTTATAAACAAGTGCATAGTCAATATTAAAATCATTTATAAAACTTATTTTAGCATCTTCATAAGTCGTAAATAGATACTTCTCTTGATGGTCTTTAACATAGTTATAAAATTCAAATGATTTAAAAAGAGATTTTGAAAATGTATCAGATGTATCAAGGGACATATCAAATATACTCAGATTTGATACCGCATGAAATCTGTCGGTCAGTTTTACCGACATCCCCGAAAAGGTAATTCCTGTTAAGCCATAGGCATTTAATGGGTACTTAGTAATATCTTCCTTACCCATAAAACAGACGCCCAGAGGATTTAAACTGTGAGTATTCAGATAGGTAGTTACATTTTTAAGATAGGTATCGCTGTATAGATTAAGCGAATATTCTTTATAGACTCTTTGAAGTTTAATATTGTTACTGAAATTATATGAGCCAGAAACTATAAAGAAAAGTATAAAAGGTAATTGGAACAACAGCATTCTTCTGTTTAACTGCCATTTAAAGAAGGTGATTTCTTTAGAAAAACAAAATAAAATAAATATTAAAAGAAAAGGAAGTAAATACCCAAAAAATTGTCCGCCACTGAATATATTTATGGAGGCCACTGCTCCTGCTACAGAGCCGACAAATAATATAAGATAAAGCAATACAAGTAATTGTTTTAATTCTTTCCGAGAGCTTGACTTTAAAGGCGGTTTAATAAACAATATTATTAAAGCAAATATCAGATAAGGACTGTAAATAACAATCAATCTCAGTACAGGAAATAGGATTCTGAAAAATACAGTTTTGGCAAATGCCCAATCGAAGCCCTTAAAAAAGCCCAGAACAATATTTGAAAAGCCCAATGATTCTTCGTTCTTATTACCCCAAACGAAGAATATAATAACAAAAGCGACAATGAAACTTAAATAAAGCAGAAAGACCTTTCTCAATTCATCTTTAGGGAATGTTTTATGTAAAAAATTAAAAATCAAAAATAAGAACACCCCGCCTGTGATGCCTGGCATAACACCAATAGATACAATACAAAGGGCTAAAATTAAAGCTATAGATATCCAATACCTTCTATTCAAAAAGCAAATAAAAGCTGAGAAAATAAAAGGATAAAGAATAGCAGATTTTTTCCCCCATATATGTGCAATATTGCCAACATTACCCCCATACCATTTAAGTAATTCGTATTTGTTATAGAATTCGAAATACATGCCTCCTACAAAAAGCAAAAATAAACTGATAATTTTTTTGAAGATGTTCACTTCACCGTAATATTCCCATACGGCTAATATTCCAATGTAAGAAGCAAAATAAAATAGGGGATAAACAAACAACATCAGTGTTAATGCACCTGAAATAGGAAGTATTGTAGAAAAAAGCCCATTAAGCCATAGTTCAAAAAAATGATAAGGTGAGATGCCATGAAACTGAGCATAATAATAATAATTGGAGATAAGGTACTTGTTATTCTCCTGCCCTGTTTGGGAAATAACCTGTGAAATATTATACATATCCACGTAATCTACAAAAGGGATGATGTTATTAAATTCACCTGGTTTAAAATACCAGATGGCTTCGTATAAATAAAAAAGCAAACTGAAGAATAAAATAAATAATATATGTTTTTTTGCAAATCCGATGCTTTCGCTAAGAACATGCCTCGTAAGGTTTATTCGGTATTTTATTCTATGAAGGTAAAAAAAAAGAAACAGTAAAAAAAGAATATTTACAGTTTTAAATCCAGTGGTAATAATTGAAAATAATGTAACATAAGTAACTACACCAATAAGTAGAGAATATAACAAGACAGTATATTTTCTACTTTCTTCATTAAGTGGTTTAAGTATATTATAGATAATGTTTCCAGTAAATGAAATAAGCAGAACTAAAGCAAAATGAATGCTGAAAAATTTTAAATACAAAAGGTATAAACTCATAAAAACATACCTCTAATCGGGGATGAGGACATAAACTATTTCATTATCTTTTTTCATTCCATATTCTTCGCGGGCAAATTTTTCTAAGAAATCAACGTCATTTTCCAGTTTGTAAGCCAATGTTTTGTTGTATTCGATTTGCTCAACGTAATACTTCTTTAGTTTACACAATTCCTGTAAATCCTTATTGAGTTGTGCATGTCTGAAAAAATTATGGTCGCTGTCGATAAAACCGACCCATACAAAGAATGCCAAAGAAGCAATGAAATACTTGGTCTTTATAATGTTGATAATTTTCTTTCTCATGTGTTATAGGAAAAAGTGAATATATACACAAATATACAAAAACATTCCAATATTTATTGTTTTTTCCAGAAAAATAGTTTTTTGAAAAAATTAATAATGTTTCTCCAGAAAGTTTTTATTGCCACAAGACCTCCCAGCACAGTAGCCACAATGACCTGAATAATCATACTGCCACCGCCTGGGTCAATGTAAGCTAAAATATTTGATACAATCATATCTTTAATCTGATTTATTTAAAGCAAAAATAAGAATAGTTTTTTTATTTTTACATCAAAAATAAGTAAATGTTTAAAATTGCAGTTATTATTCCTGCTTATAATGAGGAGAAATCAATAGCAGATGTAGTTAAAAGCATTCATCAAATTGAATTAGGGGCAGAAATGACTAAAACCATTATAGTCGTAAACGATTGCTCTACTGATAATACCATGAAAATTAGTCAGAAACTCGATTGCATAAGTCTTAATTTGTCAGCGAATTTAGGTATTGGAGGGGCAGTACAGACAGGTCTTAAATATGCTTTTAAGAACCAATTCGATTATGCAGTGCAAATAGATGGAGACGGACAACATCCCGCACATGAATTACCTAAACTTATAAAAAAAATGAACGATATTCGAGCAGATATTGTCATCGGCTCCAGATTTCTAGAAAAAAAGGGCTTTCAGTCATCCTGTTTTAGAAGATTCGGGATTAATTATTTTAAAAAACTAACGGCTTTGCTTTGTAGTATAACTATAACCGATGCCACTTCTGGCTTTCGGCTCTTCAACAAAAAAGCCATTTGCTTAGCCAATTACTATTATCCTGATGAATATCCAGAACCGGAAAGCATTATTTATTTTCACTTAAACCGTTTGATTATTGCTGAAACACCTGTCTCTATGATTGAGCGTAAAGCTGGTAAATCGTCCATTGGTTTCTTTGCCTCTTTTTATTATATGCTTAAAGTAACTCTTGCTGTTATGTTTACATACATTAAAGTTAAGTACTCACCAAAAAAAATATAAAAATGGAAAATGTGGTTCCCGTTAAAATTCAAATCATTACTATTATCACCAGTCTTTTATTTAGCTTTTATATCAGCCGGCTTATTATTAAAGGTAAGCTGAGGGAGGAGTATGCTATTTTCTGGTTTATTTCTACGCTTATACTTATCATCTTTTCTTTCTGGCGAAACGGGCTGGAGATGCTGGCCACTTTTTTTGGCGTCTTCGATGCTCCCAACCTTGTTTTTACCGCTTCTATTTTTGCCATTCTTGTTTATATACTCCATCTTTCAGTGGTTATTTCAAAACTTTACACATCCAACAAAACACTCACTCAGGAACTTGCCCTGCTTAAAAATAAAATAGAAGAACTGGAAAAAAACTCAAAATGAAAAAATATATTATATTAATACTTATAGCTGTTTCTTTTGCAGGATGTAAAAGAAATCAAAAGAGAACTAGCTTTCCTGAAGAGCATCTTATAATGGGAGTTGTAAGCCCTATCAGATTAAATCCTGATACAACAACTATCTATCTTCAGGATTATGTTATAAATCCTGAGATTATTGATTCTGTAAGCTTTAGCAGTGGCATTAGTCAAATACATGATTCATCTTCTGCCCATCTTATACATATTTCTTACGACAATGCCAAGTTGCCCGTCTATTCAAAAATGAAGATTTGGATAAAAACATACTGCTATACTATTTTACTCGAAAAATCTGAAAAGATTTCACATCATTTTTCTTATAATCCTCAGGGTAAAACATACGAGAAGGTGGCATTGGCAGGTGATTTTAATAATTGGAATCCTGCCAATACCCCTTTGCAATATCATGATGGTGTATGGAAAACAACATTATCGCTTAATCCAGGTATTTATCAGTATCTGGTAGTACCCGACAATAT
>CAZVOS010000344.1:0-4280 GCA_964628845.1 uncultured Bacteroidales bacterium
CCAGTGTGGTCAATGCTGACTCGGCGGACATAGAAGTTCTTAGTGTTGATGGCATTAACTGGGAAGCTAGTGTGAAGTATGTTTTTACATCTTCCAATACTTTTAGTAATTAATACTTTTTTATATTTTTAAATATAAAGTTAGTTGTTAAGTTTTCCTTGACAACTAAATTTCAATCAGTTATTATTCTTATTCTTCTAAAAGTCTTATTAATACATATTTTAGTTAAAAAACCGCTGAAAATATCAGCGGTTTTTTTTATTTATAAATCATTGTTTATAGATATCTACAAAGGGAGGTATAGTGTACCTGAGTAATTCCCTTTTACCCAATCGAATTTGTAATGTGTGGGACAGGTGCCTGAACTCACTAATTGTTGGTTGGCATCATAGCCAAATGTTACTGTAGCACTTTTACTATCCGATGGTATATTATGTACTTTAATACCTGAGCATGGATCCCATCCACATGCCTGTTTAAAAACAACACCCTGAGTAATCTGTGTATAAAAATCTTCACCATGCCTGTTCACACCCCAAACAACCAGATTGTTGTAGCCACCTGCTGTGCCAAATCCTTCGTGGGTTACAAGCAATGACCCGGGAACACCTGTTATTGTTCTGTTTCTTGTAATTTGCCAGGTACGCGTGGTATTATCTTCAAATACCGCTTCCAGATTACCCGTTACTTTATGTTCGATGGAAGTAACTGTGCCATTACCTAATTGGTAAACAAATCCCCCACATATATTCTCATATGTTTTTGAACCATTTAAAATAACCCATTTACCCGAGGCAATTATTGTTACCTTCATATTAACTAAAGTAATTTGCAAAACTGCTCCTGCATCATACCAATGGGTGTTGATGTGCTTTTTTACTAAGCAAGTACCTTCCCTGAGACGGGTGCCAGAACAGTTTAAGCCATTAAAAGTTACTGTGTATGTAATGGTATCATTCACAACACTGCTCGAATCAATAGTGGCGTTACAAGGTAAAATCTGTATCTCTTTGCTTGAGCTCCCTGACATGAAATCGCTAACATCAGACAATACCTCTTCTGATGCGTTATGTACAATCTGCTCATCTTTGGCAAGCTGCTTTAATGAACCCGTATCAGGAGTTTTATCTACCTCTTCCTTTTTACAGGCCATAAATATGGCAATAACAGTTATTACATGTAATAATACAATTCTTCTGATTAATGTTATTGTTTTCATAATTATAAATTTTAGTGTTTCTTGTATTACACAAAAAATATCTGACACCCTAATAAATAAAATACTTTTTCACAAATTTATTAAAAATTATTTACTTTTATTTTCAATTTTCGCTTTATGTCATATATTGCTTTAATAATTTTTATTATAACATATATCGGAATTATTTTTACCCGTCTCCCAAAAATAAATATAGACCGACCTTCAGCAGCTTTTTTCGGGGCTGTAGCCATGATGTTATTTGGAGTTCTGTCCTTCGATGAAGCTATCAATGCTATTGATTTTAATACCATTACACTTCTTCTGGGGATGATGATTGTAATTACTGCCCTCGAAATGGACGGTTTTTTTAATCTTATTGCAAAAAATACTATAAAATACTCAAAACACCAATTGCGGCTTCTCACTATCGTTGTTTTTGCAACAGGTATTGCAAGTGCTTTTCTTGTAAACGATACAGTAGTATTGCTTTTTACCCCCATAATTATTTATATATGCCGTGCTTCTAATCTAAATCCAATACCTTTTATTATTGGTGAAATTCTGTCCTCAAATATTGGAAGCGCAATGAGTATTACAGGAAATCCTCAGAATATGCTTATAGGAATAAACTCAGGAATAGATTATGGGCGTTTCTTACTTCATTTACTCCCCATTTCATTAATTGGAATGGCTTTAACAATTTTCTTAATTAAATTATACTTTCCAAAGGATTTTAAAAGCAGAGAAAAAGTAGTTTGTAATGATTTGAATTTGGGGTATAAGCTATCATCCATGAAATACTCAGTAACTATATTTATAGGCGTTGTCATTTTCTTTTTCTTTGGGAAACTCTTGAACTTAAACATTCCAATTATAGCATTAACAGGGGCATCCCTTATGATTATTTTTTCAAAGAATAAACCCTCAGCAATAATCAAAAAAATTGATTGGGTTTTGCTGTTGTTTTTCGCTTGTTTATTTATAGTTGTTCAAGGTTTTGAGAAATCTGGTTATATGAGTTTCCTTTTAAACCAAGATTATTCTCAAGCCGGACTTGTGAGCATCAGTGCTTTGCATGGTATCAGTTTTATCTTTTCTCAAATTGTAAGCAATGTACCCTTTACTGTACTTATATTGCCTCTTATGAAAACTTTGGACAGTGAGGTTTTGTGGATTAGCTTGGCCTCTGCATCTACTTTGGCTGGCAATGCCACAATTATAGGAGCTATGGCCAACCTTATTGTTATAGAATCTGCCGAGAAACTAAATGTTAGAATTGGCTTTTTGGCCTTCCTCAAAATAGGCATTAGCGTGACTATACTCACACTTTTACTTTCTATAGGGATAATTTACTTACAATATCTGGCAGGGCTTTTTGGGTCTTAACCGATTCTAAACAGGGTCCACATCAATTATTATTTTTATCCCCTTATAATCAGGATTTTTCTTTATGAGGTCTGTAGCATTACCTACTATATCCCTTAATTGTTTTGTTGTTAAAGCTTTTTCAGCTTTGATTAATATGTTCTTTATATATTCATTTTTTATCCTTGAAACGTGTGGATATTCAGGACCAAGAATACGTTTTGGGAGTTTTTGCCTTAAGTTGTCTGCTAAAATCCACGAAGCTCTGTTGAGAATATCCTGATTCCTGTGTTTTAATGTTAATTGTATCAGTCGTGAAAAAGGTGGATAAAAAAACTTATACCTGTCCTCGATTTGATGTTTGTAAAATGCTTGGAAATCATTTTTTATGATACAATCTATTATAAAATGCGCCGGATTATACGTCTGTAAAATAACCTTACCCCTTTTATTCTTACGTCCTGTTCTGCCACTTACTTGCGAAACAAGCTGAAAGGCCCTTTCAAACGACCTGAAATCAGGGAAATGCAACAAATTATCAGCATTTAATACTCCTACCAAGCCCACATTATCAAAATCCATCCCTTTGCTTATCATCTGTGTGCCCACAAGAATATCAATATTTTTTTTCTCAAAATTATTAATAATTTCCTGATACGAATGTTTTGTTCGTGTGGTATCGTAATCCATACGGGCTATTTTTGCCTTTGGAAAAAAAATTGACAGTTCATCTTCAATGCGCTCTGTTCCATAGCTTTTCATTGTTAATTTACTTGAAGAACAAAGTTGACACTGCTCGCTTACTTGCATGATATAACCACAGTAATGACATTTAAGCACATCATTTTTTTTATGATACGTTAAAGTAACATCACAGTTCTTACACGAGGGAATATGGTGGCAATTCTGGCATTCAATCCATAAAGCAAACCCTCTGCGATTTTGAAATAGTATAATCTGCTCATCTTTAGCCAAACAACTCTCAATATGTGAAAGAAGCTCAGGCGAGAAAAAGGATTTCATGGCTTTTTTTCTATACAAATCACTTAAATTTGCCAATATAAACTCAGGGGCTTCCCAATCGTTGTATCGTTTCAAAAGTTCTACTTTCCCATATTTATTTTTAATACAGTTATAGTACGTTTCAAGAGATGGGGTGGCACTTCCTAAAAGTGTTTTACAACTTTGTAAATGGCCAAGGTAAATAGCACAGTCCCGGGCATTATAAAAAGGAGCAGGATAATGCTGTTTATAACTTATTTCATGTTCCTCATCCACAATGATAAGACCCAGATTAGAATAAGGTAAAAACAGGGCAGACCTTGCACCCAAAATAATTTTATAATCTTTTTGTCCTGAAATTTCTGATTGATGTCCAGTTACCGACTGCCATATTTCAGCTCTTTCATTATCGCTGAATTTAGAATGATACACCCCTATACTGTTACCAAAAAATTTTCTGAGCCGCGATATCATTTGTGTGGTCAATGCAATTTCAGGTAAAAGATACAGTACCTGTTTGCCTGCATTTATTTGTTCCTGAATCAACTTAACATATATTTCTGTCTTGCCACTTGAAGTTACCCCATGGAGTAATACCACATCTTTTGTTTTAAATTGCTCCTTTATTTGAATAAACGCTTCCTCCTGAACACTTGTGAGCGTTAATGCATCAATGAGTTTTTCGTTGTACGCTTCGAGCCGAGACACTTCT
>CAZVOS010000345.1:0-1415 GCA_964628845.1 uncultured Bacteroidales bacterium
CTACACGAGTCAGCATCAGTATATCTTTAGATATGCTTGTTTCAATAAGCGACTGCGTTACATAATGCTTCCACCGCAATTCCTCATTAATAAGAGATGCTGAACCGGGATAGCCGCCAAACCATACGTATTTGTTCTCGTCCCAGCCAAATGCCTTGTGCATTTCATTAAATGACCAATGAGCAAGATATGTCGTTTCGAATCTTCCTGCAAGCGACTCGGTCAATCCTTTCTGAAGGAGCAGGCGTGATGAACCCAGAAGTAAAACTTTTACCTCCCGCTGTTCACGGGTGTCCTCATCCCATAGCAACTTCACTGTTTCGCTCCAATTCTCAATCTTTTGCACTTCGTCAATAACAAAAACAAAATCCTTTGCCCCTGATTGATTAAATTTATTTCTTGCTATGTGCCAGTGCTGTTCAATCCAAAACCCAGCTGATGCTAAAGCACCATCAGCCGAAACATAATACTGCGGGCTTTTAATTTTCTTTAGCAGTTGGTTAATCATTGTCGTCTTACCAACCTGCCGTGGACCCATGATTACCTGTATAAAACGCCTTTTTTCTTTAAGCCGTTTTTCAAGCATTTTTATTGGTTGCCTTTCGTATGTCATATACAATTTACTAATTATTGTGAGTAAAATTACTAATTATTTTTAGTAAATTGTATTTTTTTATAAAAAATTAATACTGTTTTCACGGTTTGATTTTTTTTACAAATATTTCGCATCTATGGGGTTGTTTTATTAAGAATAATTTATTTAATTATTTGTAAACTACTTAGGGACAGCGTCCCGTTATATTTGTAAAAAAATATCAAATCAAGAATATTAAGGTACAGCGTACCGAAATATTATAAAAATTGAGTTTAATATATTTATCGGACATTAATGAAAAATTAATTTACTCCTCCACCAAAATAAATCTGTCCTTCTTAGTATCATACTGAAACACAAACTCCACATTATTTTAATTTTTACTTTACTGCAAGCCCATTCGGAATTATTCTTTTCTGCATCCAGTGTTCTTCATCATCAGCCACATGTCCTTTCCTCACCCATTTTACAACCGACTTCTGGAAATTTTCTAACATAAAACTTTCTGCCAGCCGTATAACGAAACCTTCCTGCTTTATAATGAGGGGACAATTGCCGGAAACACGAGAAGGGAAATTGAGGAAAAAACTGGAAAAAAGTGGTAAGCCCGCAGAATGCAAAACAACTTGATAAAAAGAAAAATAAAGAAATTGATGATAAATGATTACGCAAACGCTTCACAGCCAAGCACTATCTCAGGTCGCACCAGTCACCATGCAGCCAAACACAAAAGCATCAGGGGCAGTTTTAGAGCTTTTCTCTTACCAAATGATTTTCGTTACTTCCCTACAGCAAAAAACAAAATCTTAATTCCTTAACC
>CAZVOS010000345.1:1425-4280 GCA_964628845.1 uncultured Bacteroidales bacterium
CTAAAGTATCCATATTCTCAAACCAGTTCACAATTTCTTCGAGGTCTTTGCCAAAGGAAAATATAAGTTTTTAGAACCAGGTGCTTTATGCTAATCCCTCCCCACAAAACTCCTGAAAGAACTGCACTTAGGGCAAATATTATTTGAAGGCACAACACCGAGTTGTAAGCCACAATTGATGCAAAAATAAACTTTGGGAACCTGATTTATTTCCTCTTTATCAGTTTTTACAGGGGCTTCATTATTATGTGTGTTATCAGGGTTTATTTCAATCTGCACCAGAAAGACTTCTTTGCCAAAATAAATGATACTGTTATTCTCTATCTTATGTGGCTGAGCTTTGCACGACAAGTTTTCCACACCCACATAAGTGCCATTAAGAGAGTTTTCGTCTTTTATAGAAAATGAACCTTCAGCATAAGTAATGGAAGCATGTGTTCTGCTTATCACCGGCTTACTGAAAGATTTAATACCCGCAAAAACTTCCTTTCCTATATGCTCACGCCCTAAGATATAATGCTTACTGCCTTTCAACTCAATAATTTGTCCGGTTTTTTGGTAAATGAGTTTCAGCGTACATTGCGCATTATAAACAGCGTCCATTTCTGTGATTTCTGTCTTTTCATCAAATTCGCTAAAACAAAACTGACATTCGAGGGGTTTTGAATCAGGGCTGGGAAAATCGGTATAGTGTCCGCAGTTATTGCAAAGCAGGCGTTTCATTATCTGAATATTTTATGAATGCCTTGTTTTTCGAGATCCAAGCATATCTTTTCTATTTCACCCGACCTGGGAATACCCGCCATATATATTTTACTTTCGGAGCTTACTTTTAACGACCATTTGTTATCAAATATATAGCTTTCATCATAACAAGGTATCTTGTCTTTAAACTTGTAAACACTCTGATTGGATGAGCCCTTGGTATTGTCATCTTCGTGGAATTTTTCTACATAGCGCCCATCAATCAGATAATCAATATAATGGCTAAAAAGTTTATCCTTGTGTGATGCATACAATTCGTGCAAATAATAACCCGTATAACAGCACACGTCAAGATTGGTTTTTGTTTTTATAAGATGCAAAAAAGCAATGAGCTGTTCATATTGTTCAAAGGGCTCTCCCCCTGTAATGGTAATGCCATCAAAAGCTTCCGATTTTAACAAAATCCAGTTGAACAACTCCCTCACATCAATACTTTTACCTCCTTCTTTATTCCTGATGGTCTGATTGATACATCCTGTACATGCTAAAGAACATCCCTGCACCCAGATACCAATCCTTTTGCCATGTCCCAGATTATAAATCGGATATTGTATTTTATTGATTTGCCAGTTCATATCTTCTATTCAAAAACAACTATTTTGTTCGACACCTTCAGTTTAATGGTACAATCGGCAAGCTTCCCTGAATCGAACATGAAATTTGTAAGTCCGTTTTTAATAAACGTTTCTATTCTGTTTACCAAGCCACGCCCTCCCATTTCGAGATTATCAGCAGCACAATGTTCGAGAAATTCTTTGGAAAAGACATCTTCATACTCTAAAACTATATTCTTTTGCTTATACAGATTTTGCTTTATAATGTTCAGATTTTTCTCAATTATTTTTACAGCTACCTGAGGACGGATAAAATCGAACACAACAAAATTATCCCCAAAACGGTTCAATATTTCGGGTCGCCCAAGCTTGTTACCAAAAAAGTATTTAATTTCTTCTTTAATTTTTCTTTCCAACGAAGCATATTCTTCTCCAAAGCTCACATTAAGATTTTTTCTGCCATGTTCATCCTCTTTGTAAATACCCAGGTTACTGGTAAAAACGATAAGAGATTGTGAAAAATAAGCTGTTTCGCCCTTACCATCTGTCAGTCGTCCATCATCGAGTATCTGAAGGAACTTGTCAAAGATTTTGGGATGGGCTTTCTCAATTTCATCAAAAAGAATGATGGAGAAAGGTTTTTTTCTGACAGCATCGGTAAGCTGCCCCCCTTCTTCGTACCCAACATATCCTGGTGGACTGCCAATAAGCTTCACATCCGAATTGCTATCGTTATATTCACTCATGTCGAAACGTATCATCGCCTCTTCATTACTGAAAATAAGTTCTGTAAGTTGTTTGCAAAGTTCAGTTTTTCCTGTTCCTGTAGGTCCTGCAAAAAACAAGACACCTTTGGGCTTATTACTGGGCTTTGTTTTATCAATAGCATCCAAGCCCAACTTAGAGCGCCTTATAATCTCAACAGCTTTAGCTATGGCTTTTTCCTGCCCTATTACGTTCTTCGAAAGTTCTTGCTCTGCTCCTTTTATGCGTTCATCATCTATCTTCTCCCATGGGTTTTCCCTCACACCATATTTATATAAATCAATGATTTCTTTAATTTTATTTACATGAATTTTCTCTTGCTTAGAAATTGTTATCAAATTTTCAAGTTCACTGTTGGTAAAGTTCTCACTCAGGTCGGGAAAAATCCTTTGTGATTCCTTAATATTAAGCTCTTGCCCTTCACTATAGAATTGGTTGTGCCTGCTGTTGAAAAACCTTTCCCTTTCTTCCCTGTTTGGTTTTTGTATGTCAATACCCTTGGTTAAAGGATTCTCAAGTAATATCCAGATTGGAATATCATTGAGCTTATCACAGATAAAAACTAAAATATTTCTTTTTCCATCCTTATCAGGAAAAACCCTTGATTCTTGTGCAGACTTAAGTATCTTCAAAAATACATTCCTCGAAGCTTCTTCGAGGGCATTAGGATTAGATGTAAACCGTGAAGCAAAATTAACAATACCTACCGAAAGCTTACTGGTATTTATCATCAACTGCCTGTAAAAGCTTATGGCATCATCCAGCTTCTTT
>CAZVOS010000346.1:0-4275 GCA_964628845.1 uncultured Bacteroidales bacterium
TATAATATCAGCCAAGATTTCTTTAGCAGTGCGTGCAATTCCACTCGAAGGGTTATGGTCTATACTGACAATAATATTCACTAATTGTTCAGAAGCAGATGCTTCTTTGATATATTGTTCAAGTTTGTTTTTGGTTTTAAAAATATTATTTTCAGCATTTTCGTCATTGGGCACACACGAAAGTATAGAAATGGAGTTACGCGATTTTTTATTTTTGATGTACATACCAAATTCTAGTAATATATTGATATTACTCATATTTGCTATAGGAATCAATATGTGTTCTTCAACAATATCCTTATGTAGATGGGCTTTATTAATATCTTCCGAACTATCAGCAATAACAATCTTTTTTGAAGCGAATTCGGTAACAAAAGAAGCTACTATACAGCTTATAAGGATTAGAATAATAGTGCCATTTAAGATATTTATATCAATAATTCCAGCTTCATAACCAACCAGAATTACTGCAAGTATTGCAGCCGCACGGGAGCTACTCAGACCAAATATCAACAAACGTTGACTTCTTGTATAATGAAGTATCTTCTGTGTAAAATAGGCCGCCAGCCATTTACCTGTTAAAGCTACAATAGATAAAGTAAGCACAATTACAAACGCAGCATGACTATGAAAAAGAATTGAAATATCTACTATCATGCCTACACTGATTAAAAAGAAGGGGATAAAAAGTGAATTCCCAATAAATTCTATCCTGTTCATTAAGGCAGAAGATTGTGGAATAAGTCTGTTTAAAACCAATCCAGCCACAAAAGCACCGATTATTGGCTCAAGACCTGCAAGCTCAGCCATAAAAGCTGCGAGGAAAACTACAGCCAAAACAAAAATATAATGTGAATGTTTTTCACTTTCGAGCTTACTGAAAAACCATTTAGCTATTTTAGGAACAAAATAAAACATAAAAAAGAAAAACACAAGCATTGAAGCAAATAATTTAAGCCAGAAATAGGGCTCAATCATTCCAGATTGTCTGCCCATAATAATAGCTAACATTATTAGAACAGCCGTATCTGTTATTATTGTACCGCCTACAGTAACGGCTACCGCTTCATTTTTTGTAATACCTAATTTACTAACAATAGGATAGGCAACTAAAGTATGAGTAGAAAACATACTGGCAATAAGTAAACTGGCATTAAAATCATAATTAAAAAAATAATAGGCAACAGGAAAACCAACAAATAAAGGAATTGTAAAAGTTAAAAAACCAAACAGAATACTTTTATATTTATACACCTTAAACTGATTCAGGTCCAAATCTAAACCAGCAATAAAAATAATATATAACATGCCAATGGTTGAAAAAAGCTCAACAGCAGCATTGTTCCCCAAAAGATTTAATCCATGAGGACCTACAATAACACCTGAAATAATTAGTACAATTATTCCAGGCACACCTATACGCCTAAATAAAATAGGAGATAGTAAAATAATTATTAATATTATTGAGAAAATTAAAACAGGATTACTTAATGGCAAATGAAATTTCTCAAAAAATAAAGAGAAAAAATCAAACATTAATAATTAGAATTAATTTAAGTATTGTGCAAAATTACAATTAAAATGAATTCTAATGAATAATAATTGTTTTTGATTCTATTGATATTTTTAAAATCACCCATTAAATTTCCTGGAATATTGTTCTCGGCAAATTTAAAAACTTCTTATAGCCCTTACACACCAAGTATCCCATTTACTATGGTCATAATGAATACCACTTAAAAAGTGTATAAGCCAGGCACCATTCAGTTGTGTTTCTGTTGAACTCCAGTATAAATTATTACCAAAACCACCAATAAGTATTGATTGCTGATACAATAAATCAAGCTCATATAAAGATGGTAAATACCAGTCACTATAGGTTACAGTACCTGATATGACACTATATTCATTACATAAGCGTGCAGCATATACTGAGCCATCACCGGCTCCCTGCAGTGCAACTATGATTACTGTATTCATCAATCCTGCACCTAAACCACTGCCATTTGCCATTGTAAGATATGATGTTCCTGCATACCATTTGGCTGAAGTACTCAAATCTGTTTCACTAACTATCAACCCATGTTGTCCGTTATCATATACAAAAAAAACAATACCACCTCCGTAAAATTCACCTATATAATGCACAGGATAACCTCCTGTTGCTCCTGTTGCTCCAGTGGCTCCCGTTGCTCCCGTATTCCCCGTATTCCCCGTATTCCCCGTATTCCCCGTAGCTCCCGTAACACCCGTTGCACCTGTATTCCCCGTATTCCCCGTATTCCCCGTTGGGCCGGTAACCCCAATAACACCTTGTATGCCTTGGTCACCTGTTGCACCTGTAGGACCAGTAGCTCCGGCAATACCCTGTACACCTTGGTCACCTGTTGCACCTGTAGTACCAGTAGCTCCTGCAATACCCTGTACACCTGGGTCACCTGTTGCACCTGTAGGACCAGTAGCTCCTGCAATACCCTGTACACCTTGAGGACCTGTTGCACCTGTAGGACCAGTAGCTCCTGCAATACCCTGTATGCCCTGATTACCAGTTGCGCCTGAAGCACCTGTTGGGCCGATAGCCCCAGTAGTCCCCGTAGCCCCCGTAGCCCCCGTATTCCCCGTTGCTCCCGTCATTCCTTGGGTTCCAATAGCCATAAGCCAGTTATTTCCATCCCAAAAATAAAACTGATTAACATCAGTATCAAAAACAAGCAATCCTTTTTGATTTATACCCAATGGAGCTATTGCCAACCTTTGTATAGACGACAAACGAGGTATCAAAAGCCCCTTATCTGAAGATGTTATATCAAGTATTGAAGCACTGTCTGCCACAACACCTGTGAGATTGATAGCAACACCCTGAGCAGAAATCATCTTTGAAAAACTGATTAACATCAAAAAAATTAATCCAAATAAGATATTATATTTCTTATTTTGAAATAACATATTTTTTATTCTTTACTGTTATCACTGGGGGAACTTTATTTTTTTCGAAATATTCATAGCCATCTTTAATATTTTCCCAGAAAGCATAATATTCAGAATCTTTACTTTTAGCCATTCTCTTTTCTGTCATTTTAAAAGGGAAAATATGCATTCTAATTATACTCTGACCATTTTCAAATGCTTTTTGTATAATGCTGTAAATTTCTTCAATTCTTTCATCGGTCATGGCATAACAGCCAATAGAAACACAATTGCCATGAACCATTAAGGCACTTCCTGTATAGCCGTGACTTCTGTCGTATTCATTGGGATAACCCGTATCGAAAGAAAGATGAAATGTACTGTAGGGATTTAATGATTTTGGTTTTACAAAATAAAATCCCTCAGGACTTTTACTATCACCCTGCTTTTTCTTTGGTCCTAAGCCACCAGAGAAATAACAAATAGCGTATGTTTTATATAGAACATATGTACTATCTTTCTTAACCCAGATTTCAAGATAATTTTCTTCTTTAAATATTCTTAAAAAAATTGAACTGCCAAATTTTAAATTATTCTCAGCAAACTTCTTTTCCAATAAAGGATAATGTTTCTTTATAACATCTTTAGAACGTTTGCTTTCAGGTATTTGGGATAACAGCATACAAGGCAATATTATAAATACAAAGAGAACTCTCATTTTGTACATTTTTGCATTTCTATCATAACATTGTAAAGATAATAATTATTATAAAAAAAAGAAAAATACGTTTATTAAAAATTATTAACTTTACATATTCAATTATCAAGCATGACAAGGTTTTATCTATTTTTAATACTATTATCCACAAATATTGTTTTTACATTTTGTCAAACTGCCGAAGAATATAATACAAAAGGAAAAAACAAAGCTTCTTTTAAGAATTTTACCGGTGCTGAAGCTGATTTCACAAAAGCAATAGAACTTGACTCATCATATACAGAAGCATACTATAACAGGGGTTTGGCACGAAGAATACTCAAAAAATATGATGAAGCCATTCTTGATTATAACAAAGCCATTGAACTGGAACCCAAATATGCTGCGGCTTACTATAACAGAGGCAATGTTTATATGGAACAAAAGAATTATCTAAGTGCACTAAACGATTATTCAAAGGTTATTGAGCTTACACCACGTATGTCCCTGGCTTATAACAACAGAGGTCTGGCAAAAGTAAATATGGGCAACTTCCTTTCGGCAATTGCAGATTATAATAAAGCTATTGAACTACTTCCACACTATGCTGATGCTTATTACAATAGAGGTATTGCCAAATACAGATTAGGCAATAAACCAGCTGCTTGTGC
>CAZVOS010000347.1:0-4247 GCA_964628845.1 uncultured Bacteroidales bacterium
ACTGTTACTATTGCCACAAATATGGCTGGTCGTGGAACAGATATTAAACTCGGCCCCGGTGTTAAGGAAGCTGGTGGCTTAGCAATCATAGGAACCGAAAGACATGAATCCCGCCGTGTTGACCGCCAGTTGAGAGGGCGTTCAGGAAGACAGGGCGACCCGGGAACTTCTCAGTTTTTTGTGTCACTCGAAGATGACCTTATGCGGCTCTTCGGCTCCGACCGTATTGCAAAAATGATGGACAGGCTTGGTCTTAAAGAAGGTGAAGTGATACAACACTCCATGATTACAAAATCTATCGAAAGAGCTCAGCGTAAGGTGGAAGAAAACAACTTCGGCATACGTAAGCGACTCCTCGAATATGACGATGTGATGAACTCACAAAGAGAGGTTATTTATAATAAACGTCGCAATGCACTTTATGGTGAACGTGTTGAAATTGATATTGCTAACATGATATACGATGTATGCGAAAATATTGTTAGTGACTCTTTGGAACAGCGCGACTATGAGGGCTTTGAATTCGAACTTATTAGAATCTTTAATACAACTTCTCCTGTCAGTGCTTCCGACTTTTTACAATTGAATGAAAATGAACTTACCCAAAAAGTCTTTGACGATGTCTATCTCAAGTTAAAACAAAAATCGGAAACTATTGCTGCTCAAGTATTCCCCATCATTGATGATATCGTAAATACCAAAGGGCACAGGTACGAAAATATCTCAGTCCCATTCAGTGATGGTGTTAAAACACTTCATGTTATTGCCAATCTGATGAAGACTTACGAAAACAAAGGACGTGAATGCTTTCTGGCTTTTCAGAAATCAATCTCATTAGCCCTTATTGATGATGCATGGAAAGAGCATCTGAGAGAAATGGACGACCTTAAACAATCGGTACAGGGTGCTACATACGAACAAAAAGACCCCTTGCTGATTTACAAATTCGAGTCATTTAATTTGTTCAAACAAATGATACAAAAAGTAAACAAAGATATCACTTCGTTTATGTATAATGGCAAGCTCCCTGTACAGGACCCCGATGATGTAAAACAAGCGCACCGCCCACAAAGAACAGATATGAGCAATTTAAAAACAGGAAGAGCCGATGTGATGGGGAACATGAAAAAAGATGAACAACGTAAAGCTGAACCCGTAAGAGTAGAGAAAAAAGTAGGTCGCAATGACCCTTGTCCCTGCGGCAGCGGTAAAAAGTACAAAAATTGCCATGGCAAATAAGACAAATGATTTAACGGATAAGATAAAACCTATTGCCATCCCTGGCATACACGACAAGTTCTATATTTACCTGATAAATCATATTAAATCATACACCAATCCTTCTATTCTGGACCTTGGTGCCGGTCACGGCTATCTTGTAAAAAGACTGCATGAAGATGGTTTTAATGTCAATGCTTCTGATTTATTCCCCGAAAGTTATTATTATGATAAAGTCCCTTGTCATAAAGCCGACCTGACTCAAGTGCTTCCTTTTGCCAACGAGTCTTTTGATGTACTCCTGGCCGTTGAAGTGATGGAGCATATTTTTGACCATGAATTATTTTTCAGGGAGGCCCACAGAATACTTAAAAAAGGCGGTGTGCTGTTTTTTACCACACCCAATATTTTGTCGCTTAAATCACGTTTCAGGTTTCTCTTTTCGGGCTTCTTCTATTCGTTCAGCCCACTAGATTACAATAGGAATGACGGACTTCAGCACACAGCATCGCTCACAGTTGACCAATACAGATACCTCGCAACAAAAAACCAGTTTACTGACATTGACATCTCTTTTGATAAAAGGCAAAGTACTTCCTGCATGCTGACAGTACTCATACCTTTTATCAGGTTGTATTGCAAAATGAAATCAATAAAATACAGCATCCATAACAACTTTGACTATCTTACGGGGAGGATATTGTTTGTGAAGATTAAAAAATAGCTATTGCATTTTTAAGGTAAAACCTTTATAAGGTATAATGTTAAAGATAATATCGCTCCTACGGGGCTTTAGGTAAAGTGTCAGACCTATATTACCTAATACCGAGTCTGTTTTAAAAGTAAAAAATATACCGAAATTTATATTAAGTACATTAATTATTTATACAAATGATAAGTTTTAAAAATAGTCCGTAGGCGCTGCACTGAGCCAGCCGAAGTGACTTTAATATCGATAAAACTTATGCACAAAGAATGTTGTCCGTATGGACATTAACAAAAGTATTTCCTATGTTGATTCCCTTACGGGAAATTCATCTGTTTTTGAAATGTTTTTTATTGATATTGATGCCCTACGGGCAAAATATTATTTTATTAAATTTAACAGGCAATGAGTAGATCTACAGATACTTGTTAAATAGTTTTCAACAAATTCCTCTTTATCCATCCCACATTGCCATTGGCGAGTTTTATTTCGCACCAATCACCCAAATTGTCCTTTATACTTACTTTAGTTCCTTCGTGAATGACAAATAAATCAATACTGTTTTCATCGGGAGAACTTTTGGCTGTGATTCTTGGAGAAAATACGATGGCTGTTTGTTGTTTATAAGTATGATTGTATTGTTTTTGGGCAAAAATTAATGAGAATAATGTAATAAAGACAAATACCAAACAAAGCCAAAAGGACAATTTTTTAATAAGAAGCGTATTAGTTATTAAATAAAAAGCCATACTTATAAACAGCAAAAATATAGATGCTATTGAAATTTTGGCCCAAAGGTCCATAGAAAACATACTGTAAATTGCTTGCCACCATCTTTCGTAAAATAATTGAGGCAGTACATCAATTTTGTCGGTTATTAAAGTATTGGCAAGCATTAAATTAAAATTAATATGTTCGTCGGATGGGGAAAGTATTTTTGCTTTTTCGTAATACAAAATGGCATAAGGCATCTGATTTGATTTAAAATAAGCATTCCCCAGATTATAATACAGCGAAGCAGAAGTAAAACCTTGCTGAATAATAGAATCGTAAAGTTCTATGGCATAAAAGTATTGAGCTTCGTTATATGCTTTTTGTGCTTCCTGAGCAATGTTTTGCAAGTGCTGTTGGGCATAAGAATTCTGATAAAATAAAAGCAGAAAAAAAATATAAAAGCAGAAAAATATTTTATTAATTTTTTGTCTCATAGTGATTTATTTTAATGCTTTTTCAATTTTAATAATCACATCAATAGCTTGTTTATAAATACTGTCCATTATATGTGTTTTATCGCCTGGTGCGAAACGGGCAAATTCACATTCATCGAGAACTTTGATAAACATTTTGCTGAGTTCATCAGACACATTTTTATTTACGAAAGTATCATTAACAGCATCTTTTGATAAATCAGCAAAAGGGATATTAAATTTAAAACTCAGATATCCCCATAATGCTTTAGAAATTTCATCATAAAACAATTCATGTTTTTGTTCATTCATATATTTAAAAGCCATTTTCAATCGTCCTTGTGCAATTTTGTTGGCTTTTCTGTTTTTTACAAGAACGGCATTACTGCTCAGCTTTATCTGTCGCCTCCAGATAATGATAAAAAGAATAAACAAGAACAAGGGTAAAAACAATAAGAGCAAAAACAAATCAGAGGTATAAAAATTATAATTTAAAGCAATTAAAGGGAAAATATCGCTTTTAATAAACCTGATATCACTGCCAATATACTGTACATCTTCGCGGCTCACCATATTGACGGAAGTACCCTGTTGAACACCTTCAGCTTTTTCGACATTGAGAATAAACTCTTTAGAACTTTGGGTTTCATAAGTTTTAGAAACTGGATTAAAGAAGCTGAAGTTGTAGGATGGAATTATAAATTCGCCACCACTACGTGGGATGATAAGATATTCGAATGTGCGGCTGCCTGATACACCAGAAGCTGATACATTGATATTGTCGCTAATTTTAGGTGCATAAGTTTCTAGATTAGGAGGAAAATTTATTTTAGGGTCTTCAAGCATTTTTAGATTGCCTTTACCTGAAATTTTTATTTTTAGTGTTGCTGCATCATTAACTTTGAGTTCAGTATTATCAATTTCGGATGTTAATGTGAAATTTCCCACACTTCCGTTAAAATCAGCAGTTCTGTTTTGAGAGGGTAAAGCATTTACATTAACAGTGAGAGTATTTGACTTAAGATTTAATTTAACATTCTGTACGGATTCAAAAAATGGGTTAAAAAAGAAATCATCAAAAATGTTATTCTGTCTTTGTCTTTGAGAGCGTTTTTGCACGATACATTCAACCACCG
>CAZVOS010000348.1:0-4242 GCA_964628845.1 uncultured Bacteroidales bacterium
TCAAGACTTTCTTAATTTCTTCTACCACAAGCTCATTTGAAACAATCTCTCCATTTGTTTTGCCCGTGGTAATACTTGGACGCATTCCCTTCTTGCCATTGCTTGGATGGTAATAAAATGTGCTACGTGATAGCAAAAGCCAATTGCATAAATCTCCCATAGCTGTTTTCTCTTTGTATTGGTTAGCCAAAACTATTTTCTCCTGACTGGAATAGGATTTTTTTTTAATAGTTCCGATTTAACCTCGATTTCCAGGGCTTGTTTAGCTATGATACGTTTTAGCCTCTCGTTTTCCTCTTCCAGTGCTCTCTTCTCAGGATCAATTCTCCTGTACTTATCTTTTAAACCAGAGATGCCTTCATTTAAGTACTTGCGCTTCCACCTTGAATACAGGGAGGGTGCGATATTATACTTGCGCAGCGTTTCTGCTTGTCCTTCACGCTCGCCTTCCTGAATAATGGATAACCTTTCTTCAGCTGTAAATGTTCGTTTTGTTTTCATAATTCCCAAATTTAGTTAGACTTATTTTATTGACAAAATGTTTTGAAAATTTTGTCCAGTCATTTGGGGGGTTAAGACACTGGATGGTAACACCTTTCACCGGAAACCTTATAGAATGGTTAACAGACGAACTCGATGCTGAAGAAAAACAAGAAATTATCTCAATGCTCGAATCTAAGAACATCATATTATCTATTTAAAATGAAAAAAACTGCCACACCTAAACCAAAAAAGACAAAGCTTTTTCTCGTGAAGATTGGCTTTAAATTCAGGTTTGAAGGGAGAAAGCAAATATATATGATGGAGCAGAAAACTAAAAAAGAAGTAACCTACAGAGCCCTTTCAGACGACTCAGTTTATACTTCTGTAACTAATAAAAATGTCGAAATCAATTTCACTAACACTCTAAATTTATAAATCATGGATCTTACCCCAGCTATTGCCCCCATCACCACCCCATCAGGTAAAATTTCTAAAACTTTTATCTATGTTTTTATTGGAGCTGTTATCATCTTAATTGTCTTTTTAGCCCTGAAAGCTAAAGCAGCCAAGAAAGCCAAAACAAACCCTTTAATTCCGGATCCTAAAAACCCTGTAGTTAAACCAAAGCCTGGCACAATAAACCCGGGTAAAGTTATTCTGGACCAACTGCCTAATGGCACATTCCCAATCATTAAAGGTCAAAAATCAAAGCTTGTTTACATGCTTCAGTACTCCCTTAATAAAGTCAAAGGCACTCAACTTGTTTTAGATGGAGACTTCGGCCCCTTAACCCTCGATGCCCTTAAAAACAGTTATAACATTACTCAAGTCTCAAGCAACAAAGCCCTTGAGATATTCATTTCCATGACTCAAACCAACAACATTGATTCTTACATAGTCGCTGCCATGAACTCTTTAAACATAGGATAAAATGCAAAACAAGACAATCCTCCAAACCATCCAACAAGGCGAACTTCCGGAACTCCCTGTATCCCTTGAAACATCAACAATCATTTACCTATCTGTCAGTCTCTTTCTGGTTGGCTTAGTGTTAATCCTTTTTTCTAAAGCAATAAAATAATTAATTATTATGGCAAATTATATATATACAGATAAAGACATTAATGCGCTTGTTAATACACTTGAACGTTGGAAAAAAAGGCTTAAAGAAGATAAAAAAAACTTGATTAATGCTAATAAAAGCAAAGTTGATAAAAACATTACTTATCATTCAAATGAAGTTAAATATTCAATAGGACGAATAGCTGACATTAAAAAAAGTTTAGCACAAGCACAGAGCCACAAACAGTCCTCTAAAAAAACAGAAGCCGCTTCAGTTAAACGTACTTCAAAAAACAAAGCCCTTAAACACTCAAACGCTGTTGCAATCAGTAAACTCGATATGTTTGAAAAAAGCAATCCTGATTTATTTAAGAAAACCTCTCCTAAAAGAAAAGTTGCACCGAAACGCAAGAAAATTGCACAGGGCACAAAGAAAATTGCAAAAAAAGCTAAAACAGCTAAAACTGCATCCAATAAAGCTGCCGCTGTTAAAAAATCTTTATCTATTCTTGAATTGAATGTTAAGCACCTATTGGCTGAATTTGACAAAATTGATGCAAAAAAACTTAAAACTATTAACAGAGCTAAATCCAGATCAAAAAGGTAAAAAAACAACCATGAAAAACGCCCACACCATCATCAGTGATCATGTCTTCCGAGGCAGAACCTCCGGACACGTTAACTCTGTCACCAGACTTATATATGGTGCTAAATTCTATAATGATGAAAAGGCCTTCAATGCTTTAATCAGATTGTGTATTGGCGATATTGTCGTTAAAAATATTGATGCTATTGTTTCTATTAATACCAGGGATTCTAAATTTAATCTGCCCCACAGGATGGCTCAGATTATTGCAGCTCATTTCAACATACCTTATATTAATGCCCTTTCAGAAAAAAACACCAAATGCAGCCTCAGGGTTGTAAATAAACGAATTCTACTTTTTGACGATGTAATATACACCGGCAAAACCATGAACAAGGGCACAACCTTATTAATGCGAACCGGTGCAAAATCTGTCACCTGCTTCGCTATTGCCCGTTCCAAAAGTTTCGAAATCTAATAATTACCACTCCCGGTGGCTGAGGAAACTCGAAGCCAAGGGGGATTTAACATGACAACAACCGAATTTATCAAAACATACTCTCAACCCATAATAGATGCTTGCAAAGGTACGACACTGTTTCCATCTGTAAAATTAGCACAGGCAGCACTTGAAACAGGCTGGGGCAAATCAGTTATTGGCGAAGCTAATAATATGTTTGGCATCAAAGGACGTGGTGCTCATTCTCCCTATTGGTCAGGTGCTGTCGTTAATAAAAGCACAAAAGAAATGGTTAACGGCTCTTATATTACTATTGTAGAACCTTTCAGAAAATACAATTCTTTGGCTGACAGCATTCGTGACCACACTTATTTTTTACAACAAAACAAAAGATATGCACCGGTATTCGCTGCCAAAACTCCAAAAGCCCAGGCGGAAGCTTTACTCGCTTGTGGATATGCCACTGATGCACCCTATGCTATTAAATTAATGAGTATCGTTAATCAAAATAATCTAATAACCTTAGACCAAAAAAAAAACTTATGAAAGACCTTGATTTTGCAATCTGGGGCTTATTGCTCATAGTTGCCGCCATCGGAATTTACAAAACCTTTAAATCATAAAAAAATGACTGACTTAATGCCTTTCGTTAACCTTATTAAAGAACATGTTGAAGATGATTCTTTACATGCTCTTTCTGTTATTACTAAAATTGGTGAAATAAACCCTGCTGACCTGAACGACTACGAAACACACGATTACATAATTAAACATTTTGCAAATGCAGTTCCGGAAGGCAAATATATTTCACAGCTCTTTTTTAAAGTTGTTGAAGCTTTTTTGAATACTTCAGGCGACATTATTTCTTCTATTAGCCAATCGACACAGTATTTCAATAATATTGCGGACAACATTTTAACCGAAAATCTAAACACTGTTATTGATTACATCGATATCCGGATAAACTTGACAACTCAAAACAGTAAACAATGGACTGCCGGACTTATAGCTGTTTTTGCTGCATTTAAAGATATTCCTGTTTTGGCTTTAGCAGTTAGAGAATTTTCGTTGCATCTTATTGATTCAAATTCAGACCCAATAAGCAATGCTCAAATTCTTATCAATGATGATCTGGTTGGCGAAACTGATATTAACGGAAATTTCACTGCCAATATCACAACAGAAGGCTTTGAACTGATAATAAGACATGATGCTTATGTACAGATTACTGAACAGTTTGTTCCTGATACAGAAGGTATAAGCATTGAAAGAGAAGCTGAACTTATTCCTGTTAATTTAAGACAGTTAAACATTGATTGTTTTGATGATTTAGGAGCAAAAGTAATTCATGCTCAAATTTTAATAAACAGTATTCTGGTTGGTGAAACAAGCGAAGTAGGTTATTTTGATTATCCATCAGCACCTGTTGAGCAATTCACATTAGACATTGTTCATGCTGAATATAGAACTGTTAACCAGATAATTTTTCAAGCCAGCACAGACCCTATTCCAATGACTGTTGTGATGCATAAACTTTTCAGAAGTTTAGATATAGAAGTTTTGGACCATAATCAAATGCCTGTGGCCGGAGCTTCAATTAAAGTCGAAACAAACGAAGTTTGTATTACTAATGAATTTGGCTTTGCTCATA
>CAZVOS010000349.1:0-4238 GCA_964628845.1 uncultured Bacteroidales bacterium
TGTGCTCTCTGTTGTATTATACTTTTGCGATAACTCTTCGTGAGTGCTTTCCAGAGCTTTAAAATCTTCAAGCACAGGCAATAACTCATTGATAATGTATTTGTCCTTTTGTATCATTCTGGCCTGCAAAAGAGCCAAATCTCTAATGTTAAACCACGAACTGTCTTTAAATTGATTTTTTATGGAATCATACGCATTTAATAACTGCTCTCTTTCCGTTAGTGTCCTTTCAAATTTCTGTATGTCATTTTCAGCCAGTATAATATTACTAAGGCAGAGTAAAAAAATAATATTTATTATTACATAATATTTTTTCATGATAATTTTTTCTTTATTATAAAACTTATGATAAAAAATAGTTTTTTTGGGCTTATTTTAATGAAAATTTTGTATAAACCAAAAATGGACTGCAAAATTAATAAAAAAATCATAAACAATAAGGACATATATTAAATTATTCTTAAAATTTATTTAAAGCTAATTATTATTTTAAGAATTTAAAATATGTTCACACAATATGCTATTTTTGTAGAAGAGAGTATGTAAAATTTATTGATGGTATTCATTAACCTGTATTATTCATAAACTTTGTGAATCTTTGTGTCTTAGAGACTTTGTGGCAAAGAATAATAACAGGCCACTAAAAAACCAAGGCACTAAACACTAAAACATAACATTTTATGAATAATTCAGGTTAATAATATTAATTTCTTAAATGATTTACACATGAGATTAAGATTAATAGGAGTTTCAATTGTATTTTTATTTTTTTGTTGTAATAATCACATGAAAAAGATTGATTTAATCATTCAGAATGCTGTGGTTTATACCTGCGATTCTGTTTTTCATTTAGCAGAGAGTTTTGCTGTAGATGAAGGAATAATTCTAGCTGTTGGAACCAATGATGAAATAAAGTCCTTTTATTCATCATCTAATATAATTGATGCGAATGGGATGGCTGTTTTCCCTGGATTTATTGATGCCCATTCTCATTTTTTAGGGTATGGGCTGAATATGTTAGTAGCTGCCGATTTAAGCCATTCGGAGTCCTTTGATGATATTATTGAAAGGATAAAGAGCCATCATAAAAAATTTAATACTTTTTGGATACAAGGCAGGGGATGGGATCAGAATAAATGGCACATTAAAGAATTTCCCTCTAGAGAAAAACTCGACAGTATGTTTCCCGATAATCCTGTTTACTTGGTACGTATAGATGGGCATGCTGCTTTGGTAAATTCAAAGGCGCTTGAAATAGCAGGTATAACAACTCAGACTCAAGTTGAAGGTGGCATTATTCTACATAAAAACGGCATACCTACTGGTATCCTGCTTGATAATGCTATGGATTTGGTCAGAAATAAAATTCCATTAACAGATAATGAAACCAAAATAGCTGCACTAAAAGAAGCTCAAAAAAATTGTTTTGCAGTGGGTTTAACTTCTGTTACAGATGCAGGACTTAATTACAAGGATGTCATGCTTATTGATTCGTTACATAAACAAGAAATTATACAAATTAAGCTTAACATCATGCTGGAGCCAGAAGTAGCAAATATTGAACATTTTGTAAAGAAAGGGATATACAGTACAAAAAAAATGAATGTACGTTCTGTAAAATTATATGCTGATGGTGCTTTAGGTTCTCGTGGTGCTTGCTTGCTTGAACCCTATTCTGATAGCCCCAACATTCATGGCATCATGGTTAACGAAGATGAATATCTTGGAGAAATTTGCAGGACAGCTTACCAATATGGTTATCAGGTATGTACACATGCTATTGGAGATTCAGCCAACAGAGCCGTCTTGAATATTTATGGCTCGGTACTTAAAACTAAAAATGACCTCAGGTGGCGTATTGAACATGCCCAGGTAATTAATGAAAAAGATTTTAAACTTTTTAAGGAATACAGTATTATCCCTTCTATACAAACCACGCATGCCACCAGTGATATGTACTGGGCAGAAAGCAGACTCGGTAAAGAGCGTTTAAAAAATGCCTATAGCTATAAAACGCTATTGGAACAAAATAACTGGCTGTGCAATGGTACTGATTTTCCTATTGAAAATATCAACCCTTTATACAGCTTTTATGCTGCTGTGTGCAGAAAAGATTTGAAAGGATTTCCCCCCGATGGCTTTCAGAAAGAAAATGCATTAAGCAGAACAGAAGCTTTAATGGCGATGACTGTATGGGCAGCAATGGCTTCTTTCGAAGAAAAGAATAAAGGAAGTATTGAAGTGGGTAAAGCTGCCGATTTCGTTATTCTTGACAAGGATATTATGAATATTGATGAGGGTTTAATACCAGGCGTCAGGGTGGTGGCTACCTATCTGGATGGTATTAAAGTATATGAAAAGGAATAATTAAAAAAGTTTTTTTTAAATATAATATAATGGAAAACAAACGACTTTATCTGATTGATGCGATGGCAATGATTTACAGGGCTTTCTTTGCGTTTAGTAAAAATCCCCGCTATAATTCTAAAAAACTTAATACCAGCGCAATATTCGGCTTTACTACAAGTCTCGTAGATTTGCTTAGAAACGAGAAACCAAGTCATATAGCTGTAGCTTTCGACCTGGTAGCACCCACATTCAGGCATATTGAATTTGAAGCATACAAAGCCCAACGTGAAGAAATGCCTGAAGACTTATCTTTAGCCATCCCCTATGTCAAAAAAATTATTGAGGGCTTTAACATCCCAATTATTTGCAAAGAAGGATATGAAGCCGATGATGTTATTGGAACCGTTGCTAAACAAGCCGAAAAAGAGGGTTTTGAAGTGTATATGGTAACACCCGATAAAGATTTCGGACAGCTTGTAAGCGAGCGAATTTTTATATTTAAGCCATCAAAGGGTGCCACGCCATACGAAAAATGGGGCGTTAATGAGGTATGTACAAGGTTTGATATTACAGACCCTATGCAGCTCACCGACCTTATCGGCTTGTGGGGTGATGCCTCCGATAATATTCCTGGCGTACCAGGTATAGGCGAGGTATGGGCTAAAAAACTCATTAAACAATTCGGTTCTCTCGAAATGCTGATACAGAATGTAGAACAGCTCGAAAATGAGAAAATGAAAAAGAAAATTATTGTTTTTTCCGAACAAGCCCTTCTATCGAAAAAACTGGGCACAATAATTACCGATGCCCCTGTAAGTTTTGATGAAACAAGCTTTAAATATTCATTATACAACCGTAAATTACTCGAAGGCTTATTTACAGAGCTCGAATTCAGGGCTTTGGCTAAAAGAGTTTGGGAGTTGCAGTTCTTTGAAGATAAAACACAGAACGAAGCTGATATCCCCGAACAACATGAACTCTTCCCCTCTCATAGCGATGAAAACCAATTAACTGAAAAAAATAATATCCATTCTTTGGCTAATAATTACAAACTTATCGTCTCAAGAGATGAAATACTAGAATTGATTAAAATACTCGAAAATACAGATTGCTTTTGTTTTGATACCGAAACTACAGGTCTCGAGATTATTTCCTCGGAGCTTGTTGGTATAGCATTCGCTCTGAAACCACATGAAGCATATTTTTTATTATTGCCTCAAAATTATGGGCAATGTGTCGAGCTGCTTAATGATTTTAGAGGTGTTTTCGAAAATGAAAACATAAAGAAGATTGGTCAAAATCTAAAATTTGATATTACGATACTAAAAAATTACGACATCGAGGTAAAAGGAATACTTTTCGACACTATGATTGCACATTATCTGCTTGAACCAGATATGAGACATGGCATGGATTACCTGGCTGATGTTTACCTCAACTATAAAACGATTCCTATTGAAAGTCTTATTGGTAAAAAAGGCAAAAATCAGCTCACAATAGATACTGTCGACAAGGATGTGCTTAAGGAGTATGCCTGCGAAGACGCAGATATTACCCTGCAACTAAAAGAAATTTTTGAACCTATGCTGATAGAGAACAAATTGCTGGCACTCTTTTACGATGTGGAGATGCCACTTGTGAAAGTCTTATCTTCGATGGAAATGGAAGGGGTAAAAATAGATACCCATATACTTAAGGAAATATCTAAAGAAACAGAGGTGGAGATTAAAAAAACAGAACAAGAGATATTTCTGCTTTCAGGTGAGGTGTTTAATATTTCATCGCCAAAGCAACTGGGAGAGATATTATTTGACAAACTCGAAATAGTAAAAAAAGCCAAACTAACTAAAACCAAACAGTATTCAACCGGCGAAGATGTTCTCTCGAAG
>CAZVOS010000350.1:0-4235 GCA_964628845.1 uncultured Bacteroidales bacterium
GCCCGAGCTTGCTACTGTAGTATTATTGCCTGCGGCAACAGCTATATCATAAATAAAATTGTTATACAGATTATTTGTACCCGTACTGTTAACCATGATACCGCTTGCCCGATTACTGTTAGTGCCATTAATTTTAATATCATTTATATTGTTATTCACTATACTATAATTGCTTTCTCCGCCTGTATAGATACCATATACGTTACCATAGCCATTAACTTCAGAAATAATATTATCTGAAAAATCCAAAGCAGAGCCAGAAGCCAATGCATAGATACCAAAAGTTTGATTTGTGGAAGAACTGTGAACATCCTGAATACTACAATTGTTTATGATGTTGTTTGAGCCGCTTATATCCGATACATAAATCCCGTGAGCCATATAATCGCTTTTTACATCTGTAATACTGGTATTGGAAATAGTTAAGTCTTCCTGAGAAAAGGCATAAATGGCTGCTATAACATTGCTGGCTGAGATGTTACCAATAGCATCTATTGTGCTGTTACCAGTACTTTCAGTACCTATTGTATTGCCAATATCATGATGGGTGGGGTCCCCATAAAAATAATAGGCAAAATAACAATTGGTAATGGTATTGTTGAGAAAATTATTATAACTGTTGGCATTCTGGGACATATCAGGTCCTGATGCCATGAGTAAAATACCTATAGAACTGTTTGCTTCTCTGTGCAAATTAATTTCACTATTTTTAATAGTTACATACTTGGAGTGGTTTCCATTACCATCACTTGTTAATAAGAAGCCTCTTTCAAGGTAATCATCGTTACTTGTACCATCATTATTAATTGTAATGCCGTCGAAAGTTATGTAATCTGTTCCGTAAAGAATAAAACAGGTATTGGTGTATTCATTTCCTGTAATATTCAAAGTGGGATTATTACCTGCACCGGATTTTTGGAAAGTAATTGTATTGGTTGTCGTGCCCGATGTGTATAGTTGAAAAGCAGATACAGCATCAACATTTAAGGTTATATTATGCACCTGGTCGGCAAGAACATTAAATGTAACTGTTGCAGAAATACCCAGTTCATTGAGTTCGTAAATGGCATCTTCGAAGCTATTGAAATTAGTTCCTCCTGTTGGGCTTGTGTTGTCAATAGTATAAATGCCTGCCAATGGGGCCTTTATTTCCCTGTTTCCTGCCGGTGCTTGTACTGTAGGTGTTTGTGCTATGCCGCCTATGCTTATGACATTACATTCGGCATCAGCAAAATGACCGGGTGTGGCTGTTGAAGCCATATCGTAAGTAAGCCAGAAGTAATTTGATCCTTCCAATAATGTAACAGGAATACCGCTGCCTGTATTAAAAACAAACTGACCATCGGGTGACAAATAAACATTTCCAATAGGGTCTGCAAAGGCAAAGTCGCTGTTATCTTCTGAATACCACAGCTCGGCGGCTTCTATATCATCGGTATCAGTAGTTCCATTGGTATTAAAGGTAAACGAAGATGCAGTTAAGGGGTTCAAGTCACCTGTGGTTACAACTTCAACACCCAAAATTAATTCTCCCTGCGCCCCTGAAGGCAAAGCCGCTGTACTTGGATGGGTAGCGGTTGCCGATACAAAAACCATATTTGTGGGCTCATATATTTTCACATTGTCAATATACCATGCGTTAATCATATCGTGGTCACCATCAGTTACCCAAGCAATATACAAAGTACCCCCCACATTATTTGTTATGGGAATTAAAAAGGTGGAATCCTCAAAATACCCGTCAGATGATGCATAAGTCCACTCGTCATCCCAGTTTATAAGGTCTGAACTGGATTGTAATTTAAGTGTTAAACCTGCTCCCCATTCCCAGAATGTTGACTTAAATTTTACTTTCAAATTGCTTACACTACTTGTATTTACAGGTGGCGAAATAAATCTGGATGTACCAGTATTTCCATTCCATATGCATATCATTTCATTTTCATCTCCCCCTGCATCACTACTAACTGACAACTCCCAATTGTCGGAGTTCAAATCTCCTTCATAAGTTTGTGCCCAACATAAGGGGATGTCGTTGCCATCAAAATTTTCTATTAAAGGCAATGAAAAAACATCACAATTTGTTGTAAATGAGGCCGTAGTACTCCATGAGCTTTCATCAACACCTGGGTCACATATTGCTTTTACTTTATATTCATAAGAAGTATTACTGTTAAGACTTGAAAAAGTATAATCCGTATTAGTAACCCCTGTAACAGTAGCTGTTCCCGTAAATGTGTAAGGGGCTTCTCCGTATTCAATTATAAATGAACTTGCACTGCTTGTCCACTCGACAGAAGCCGATGCACTTGTTGTTGCTGTGGTGGCAAAAGCACCCGGCGCTGGGCAACTTGGGCATGAAGCCGTGCCAATAGCTGCTGTTGGAGCGGGCTCAGTGCCACCTTCACCATCCGAAAAAATGAGCGTACCGTCCGCATTATAAACATAATATTCGTTTTCTTCAGGCCAGCCATCGCCGGTATAAACTGATGTAATAACATCACCGTTATTAACGGTAAAGTAATGTGCCTCAGGGCCATTACCATCATCTAATGTGATGTCTGTAAGCACGTTAACACTGTTAATTTTAATAGTAAGGGTGCCGTCATTCCATCCATCGCCAAATTCATCTACAAGCTCTACCTTATATTGGCACTGGGAATGAACAGAAAGATTAAATACAATACTTAAGACAAATACACTTAAAAGAAAACTTAAATTTTTCATACTGAGGGAGATGATGATGAAATATTATTTGAAAAAATTATGCAAATATATCGAATTATTTAAATATCTGTTAAAACAATGCTTTGCTTATACCCTTGTTTAATACATAAATAAGATTTATTTCTAAAGCATTAGTTCCTGACACATATTTACTTATGCTGCTAATATTTGAATCGTATGTTATTCCCAGTTGGAATTTGCTGAATTCAAGTCCTACATAAGGAATAACAGCATCGTTCATGCGGTAATAACATCCCAGGTTAAAGCAAGCCGATTCTTTAGTGGCTTTATAACTGAGTGTGGCGCCTAAAACCAACTGGTTCATTGAGTTGTAGTTGGCATACAAAACACGTGGCAGTATAGCAAGCTTGTATTGGGGCAAGCCAATAAAAGCATCGGTATGTAAGCAATATTTAAGTAATATGTTCGATTTGGCATTGTCGTAAAACGATGTTTTAGGCAAAATGTATTGGAAGAAAGAAATGCCTGTGTTTAATCGGAAACCATCGTTATTTGTTCGTTTATAATTGGTGGTTCGGAAAGAGTGTACAATACCTGCCGATACGTTATAATGGCTGAACTTGTTCTGGATATTGGGTTCCAAAGAGCTGAGTCCTGCATCAAATGTATTGGTGGATGCATCGTACTGGTTGCCCCAATTAAGTCCGGCGTAGGTCATGTTATACTGTCCCATACCTGCCTGAATACCTGCTCCCAGAAAATTTTGCGGATTAATTTTTTGCTGGTATCCCAACGAAAGCATGGCGTTGGTAAAGGTAAATTTAGATGTCCCTGCCTGGTCGCGTAAAAGCGATAGTCCTATGTTTAAGGGGCCTCTTTTATCGGTGGCTTCTGCCACCTTCATTTCTGCTTCAATACCGAAAGTTTCGTAAGGATTGCTCAATACAGCCGCCCACTGGTTTCGGTAGTAGATGCCTGCACGGGCTTCTCCATCGAACAGCCCGGTATTGGCTGGATTTAACAGCAGGGGGGTGTTGTAAAATTGTGAAAACTGATAATCCTGAGCTTTTAAGCCCATTCCTATGTATAAGCAGAGGATTAATAATAGCCAAAAATGTTTTTTCATAACTTTAATTTTTTATTTGTATTATTTTACAGTGGCTGAGCGGCGGTTGTTGAGCGTAGCCGAAACAAGCCGAAACAAGCCAAAGCCACCGTATTTTATCTTATTAATGTGACATCACCATGTTTTACATCAGCACTGCCATCATTGAATGCAACTACCAGATGGTAGGTATAAACACCAGCAGGCATCTCTGCCCCATTAAACTTGCCATCCCAACCTGTATTGATATCGGTAGTTTCAAACAGTTTATTTCCCCAGCGTGAATAAACCACAAAAACAATGTCTTTGATATTTTTTCCGTAAACATAAAGCACATCATTGATGTTGTCACCATTGGGAGAAAAAATATCAGGCATCATAGCACCCTGATTGCAAGGCACTGTAGAAGGCGACAGGGTATAAGCGGCATTTACAGAACAGC
>CAZVOS010000351.1:0-4235 GCA_964628845.1 uncultured Bacteroidales bacterium
AAGCTGGAGAAAAATATTTCTTCTTTAAATCTATTGTTTTTGGAACATCCGCATTTTTAAACAATATTTCAAATTCTATGTTATGATAAACCCTTAAAATATGTCTGGCAGGATTATACGAAAAAGGTGAAACACTTAGTTGTCCAATATTTAAACCCCTCATAGTTCCTGAACGTTCTGCCTTTACAAGATTATTTTCATTAAACCTGTCTGTACTGTAATAATCTTCATCATAATAAAACACCATATCATCTGGCTCTGCACTTTTACTATATGAAACCTGACATGGCAGTAATTTCTCAGAATATCCTAAAGATGCTAAATCCAAATCCTTGTATTCTGCTTTAATTATTCTTATTTCTAAATCAGAACAGTAGGGCAATTCAATGAGCTTCGACAATACTGGTAATTGTGGCCTGCCAATATCATAAATCTTTGTATAACCATCTGCTTCTATTGTATTGAAGAATCCTTTTTCCGTAGAAATCTTAAGCAGTTTAAAATTTGAAATAGTGCTTGATGCACTGAATTCATAATACGTATTTGTTTTGATTGAGAATGAGTTTCTCTCATTGTTTTTCAAACTTATTAATTGAGCTTTCAAAGTAAAAGCCCCATGTATAAACAAAGTTATTAACAGGACTTTAAACCATGTTTTCATTGATATAAATCTCATAATTTTATTATTTTAAAAGACAATAAGTTTTTTAATGATACTGTGATTGTTATTTTTAATTTCAATAAAGTAAATGCCTGCTTTAAAAGCAGAGATGTCTCCTTCATAAACAACACCTTTTTGTGAAAAGTAATCATTACTGTAAACCAAAGCACCAATATTGTTATATATGTTTAACTTCAGTCGGTACTCATCAATATTTGATTTGATAAATATTCTTCCTGAGGCAGGATTGGGATAAAATGCAAATATTTCATCAGTATATGCATCTTCAAACCCAGTATTGGGAAGCACAGTTATGTAATCTGGCTTATTCATTGGATTAGAACCATATGGATTAGTAGCTACAAGTGTTACATAATATGTGCCTGCCATATTGTATTGAATAGTTGGATTTTGTACTGTAGATGAACTTGGAGTGCCTCCTTCAAAAACCCAGTACCATGATGTTGGCACATTGGCACTCATATCGGTATATGTCACATAATCACCTTCATATACAGTAATCGCACTTGCTGCAAAATCTGCTAATGGCGCAGCCATCGAAGTGCTTACAGTTTGTGTTATAGAATCACTTCCACAGGAATTTGTAACAACTAATTTTACATTAAAGTTTCCTACTGTGCTATAAGTATGAGTCGGGTTGGCTTGTATGCTACTTGTTCCATCACCAAAATCCCAAAGATATGAGCTTGCCTGAGTAGCTGTTTGTGTAAAAGTAACTACAGTGCCGTTTACACTATGAGTAAAATTTGAAACAGGATTAGAGTATATACTTGCCGTTACAGGCACAAGAGGACTCTCACAATCATATTCTTTCACTTCCCAGTCGTAAAAATAATAATAATTTCCAGGTGTATTATATTGAGGTAACGAAGCACTGGACTCAGTTATTGAAAGCACACCTGAAAGCGTATAAGGGTATGTGGCTGAATTGTTATTATTTCGCCATAAGTTTGGACTGCCACCACCTACCAACTGCAAATCACTGCCAACAGGAACATCAAAATTGAGTGCGATTCGGCTTTGTCCTACAGGGATATTTACAGTGGCTTGTTGAATGATATTGGAGTTGGCATCTCTTAAAAGTATTGTCCTATTACCCGCCGTACCTGCATAAACTTTTACAGATATAAGTTTAAAAGCAACATAACTGTCGAAAATCAAAAAATGTTGATTTGAAGCATTACCAAAATATCCGCCATCCCCAATACTATCTGTTTTACCTACAAATTTCACAGGGTTCTCAGCAACCGCTTGCACATAAAATGTAGCTGAATTGCTTATATAGGGTGTTACGAATGTGCTGCCTGTTTCAATAAGATTGGTTCCTTGCTGGTCGCTATACCAGTTTATTGTACCTGTACCTGACGCTTGCAAGTTAACAGTGCCTGGCCCACAGCTATAGCCAGAGGTGACAAGAGGTGCTGACAAACCAACATTGATGAGGTCTGTCTGCAAATCTGTTTCCTGTCCGCACAAACCAGCACTGCTTGTCAGACTCACTGTATAAGTACCCAATGCAGCATAAGTATGCACAGGATTTTCATCAGTGCTTGTTTGTCCATCACCAAAATCCCATAAATAACTCATTGCATTCTGGCTGTTGTTAGTAAAACGCACCAGACCAGGAGCCATACAAAAGCTGGTTATATCAGCAGTGAAATCTGCTGTTAGTGTCTGGTTTTGTACCGTAAAAGACTGTGTTTTTGAATCATTAGCCGTATTTAAATCAGTACTCCCGTTAGGTTGTGATGTGTAAACCTGATAGGTATGATTGCCTTGTGTGAGACTAAAAGTTGGTAAATTAATAGTATCCTTGGCCAAACTGGTGAGATTTCCATTCCAGTTTTGCTGCTGAACACTGCCATTATCAAGTTTGTAATTAATTATAGCACTTGTCAGATTATTTTGTCCCATATTTCGTAAAACAACTCTGGGAGTAACACTAATGCCTGTACAATTATAACTGCTTTGTGGAGAGATAATATCTAAAATACCTGCATCAAGCGTATAAAGAAAATCTAAAACTGCTATTTTCCCAATATAAGGAACATAATTATATGCTGTTACAGCAACAGTTATTGAATCAGTATTTAAAAGTGTCCCAAATGAGATAATCGCATTTCCACCACTGACTGTAGCTGTGCCAATAATTTCATTATTAATTGTCAACGACACAAAAGCCCCGTTAACATTACAATTAATCTGTAATTGTGTTTCCTGCATCATAATACTGGGCACATGCGTAACTGTCATGTTTTGAGGTGTGTTGGTTCTTACCATCAGTGAGGGGTCACCAAATACAGTCCATGTATCAGTCATCTCAGCACCACCACTGCCATGCACATCATTCATCTTCATGCATCCATTCATCGACAGGCCACCAAATGTTCTTTTCTTATTGGTTGCATAAGTTTCCACAAGAATATCATTCATCTCATCCTGTCCTGTCATTGGGGGAGCCCAACTTTGATTTATTGTTGACATCAGCGTGGCTACGGCACCAGATGGTTGATTACCATTAGTAGCTCTCAGCCAGGCCTCAGCAAAGCAGGTTGTATTAACAAAAGCCCCGTTAACACAGGCAACGGACCAAATAAATGGGAGTAAACCATTGTTGGTTAAACTATTGACATGGCTATTGCTAAAACCAGAGGTTCCCCATGATGTCTCACTGCCATGTCCAATATAATTAATAATACCAGAGCCCCCATTAATAGCACTTGCTACCTGTGTTGTTGTGGGTGCCGAAGTGGTATGATACAACTGACTTACTGTAGTATAATTATATCCAAGCAGATGTGTTCTTATTAAATCCATGTGCTGAATATCTGATTCTCCACCATTGTGCCCCATTCCAGCTCCTTCGTTTGATGCAATCCCAATACCTTTATTGTGCCAGACAGGAGTAGCCACGGGAGTTTTTTCATAGTCTACAGTTCGTTTAACCTGTGTTTGTACATGTGCTGCGGTCTCGGCCGAAAACCTGCCCACAAATATTTCGGGATAGGAATCACTGCCTGTCAGATATCCGTAAGCATTGTCTGAGTGACCTGAACTTGTCGTATTGGTAGGCACTTGTGCAGCATCACCCACCAGTAGTAAAAATGTTAAACCCTTTTGGTTGTAATAATTTTGCACATACGCTTTTATTACCGTTGCTGTTGTACCAATACTACTCACATTTACAATTTCAGTAGGTATTCCAATTAAATTCTTCCAATCTACAAGAGCTTGCATATCAGTTATAAAATTACCGTAACTTATAATAAGCATTCTGCCCTGTTCTCCTACTGGTGTATATTTTGACTGTCCATAATTGATAAAATGACGCTCATAAATATGATTAAATTCAAAATCAACTTTGGTTAGTGGTTTGGTTCTTATTAATGGATTTTCTCCATTATTCATTTCTGTCGCTTTAACCTTGACTTTAATTTCTGAATAAATCCTAAGCTTTTTCGTAACAGGATTGTACTGAAATGGGTATACATTGACGGCCTGTCCTCTGTAATCCCTAATAATATAAGGATTTCCTAAATTGGCTAATGAGCCA
>CAZVOS010000352.1:0-4228 GCA_964628845.1 uncultured Bacteroidales bacterium
GTAAGGACATATTTCGACGACATGATGCTTGCCATCTGCATTGTAGATGACCTTAACCTGAACTTAAGAATCTGGACAAAGGAATAAGTCCTATTCCGTAATTTTTCTATAATCCTCCGGAACAACAAATAATGTTTCATCAGGCATCTCTGTGCTGCTCGAAGTAACTTTATAAGTAACTATCACATCATTCTCATCAACAACAGCTTTCATAACTGTTCCTTTATCAACACCCAATTGTAAGGGCAATGGATTTAATATGCGTTTGTAATCCGTCTGAAAATCATAACGCATGGGTTTTAAGAGCAATTTATCTGTAATCCATACATCTGCTTTGGCATAAGCTCTTACAAAACCCGATTTTAAGACTTTATACTTACGGCAGTTGTAACCACAAATAATTTCTGTTTCTGATGTCTCTTTAAGCTGTGGGCGATAATGGTAGGGCATCATCTTTTGCATATTCTCGTCCTGCATGCTTTCTTCTATATCAGTATATGTGGCTTTGGTTGCTGTTCTATTTAATGTGTCGAGAAGATAGGCCTCCTTCTTGTCAAAATCAGCAAGCACATATCCTGACGTACCTCCTTCTTCAAGCATCCTGAATAAATTACCAGAATAGCTGATATTCACCTTAACAGGAGAAGAAGCTTTGAACAACTCCACACCCGTACTGTTACTACCAGTACAAGAAATATCATACGTAATCGAAACACAGGGTGCAATGCTTACTTCTTCTTCTCGTTGTTCATTAGATTCCAACTCTTTCTCATCAAGTGTTACAGCAAAAAGAATAAACGAAAGCAGCAGCAACAGCCCATAAATAAAAATGACTTTAGTGCGTTTTCGACTACCCCAGTATATGACTAGTTTTGGCTTTATTAAACCCAATAATAAAAATAATACACTTATCAGGACGAGTGCAAAAAAGATATTATTCATGATTAAAATTTTTATGGGGTGAAAAAATTATTTAATTGCTTGGATAAATCTTTCTTTGGAGTTCATATCTTTTATAATACCAATATCTCTATACCCTTTTCTCTCAAAAATCATGGCTGTTTCTTTGGCTAATGCCTCATTTATCTCGCAGATAATCAAAGCTCTGTTTTTCAAATATTTCTTTCCCAAATCAGCCAGTGCTTTATAGAAAATCAAAGGATTATTATCTGGTACAAACAGTGCCTGTATGGGCTCATAATCAAGAACATTTTTCTTCATAAATGCTTTTTCTGATTCTCTTACATAAGGAGGATTACTTACAATAGCATCAAGTAAAGGTAATGTGTATTCATGCGAATAATCAAGCAAATTGTCCAAATAAAATTCAACAGACAAATTCAATTCTTTTGAATTATTTTTAGCTACTTCCAGAGCATCTTCCGAGCAATCAAATGCAAATATTTCTGATTGTGGATGATATTTTTTTAAAGCAATGGCAATACTCCCGCTGCCTGTTGCAGCATCAAGTATTTTATATGATTTGCTTACGTTCAGTATCTGCTTTACATGCCCAATCAATTCTTCTGTTTCAGGCCGTGGAATAAGAACATGGGGATTAACACTTAACTTAAAATCCAAAAAATACGTATAACCTACTATGTATTCAATCGGCATTTCCTTTTTAAGTTTCTTTACTGCTGTATTTATTTTTAACAGAACCGATTCGTTTACAGTAGTCTCCGAATTCATATAAACCTCTGTTCTAAGTATCCCTGCATAAGATTCTAAGAGAATTTCAGCAAAAATATCTATTGTCCGTATATCATATATCTCACCTAGTTCCATCTTCATGAAACGCCGTATATCTTTAATCTTATTTGATGGAATTCTCATTTTTTTTTGATACTATTATTTACAACTATGAAACAAAGTCTCTTCCTCCCTGCTGTAAAACCACAGATATTTACTCCTTCCACCTTTCTACTGCTCCCTTTTACCTGTTCACTGTTCTTTCTTTACCCCCTGCGCTTTAATTTTATATTCCTCTGCTTTGGCATTGTTACCCATCATAGCATAAGTCTGTGAAATATTAAGATACAGTTCAGGTTTTTCTGGATTCAATTTCATAGACTCTTCAAAATAATAGAGCGATTTTACAAAATCCCTTTTCATCCCATAAGCTATACCCAGATTTTCGAGATTCGACCCATCATCGGGCTTAAGCTTGTAGGCAATATGGAGATGTTCGAGTGATTTATCAAGATTGTTATATAATTTACCATATAATTCACCTAATTTGGCATGGGCCGGCTGGTATAATGAATCTTCTCTAAGTATTTCAAAGAGTATCACCATAGCACTGTCGGCTCTGTTTTTGTCTTCATAAGAGCGTGCAAGCATATAGCTGTTGTCGTGACTCAGAGGAGCATAAGTAGCCAACTTATGAAATGTGCTGATTGAAAAATCGTAATATTTTCTACTGTTAAGCAACTGGGCCAGATGAGCCATATTATTAAGGGCGTCATTATTTGTAGGGGCAATATTTAGAGCATTCTCGTAACAGCTTAGGGCCTCATTAAATTTATCAAGATACAGAAAGGCATTGCCATACAATACCCATCCAGCCACATATCTGGGATGTATCTCCAGACCATGCCCCAGGTATTTTACGGCCTGATTAAGATAGGTTTCTTTTTTTACAGGGTCGGCTTCCTTCTGCGAATACTCTATAAGAACACCTCCTGCCGATACATTGCACTTGGCACTGTTCACCGAAACCTTTACATCGGAAGTAAATAGTGTGAAATCGTTTTTCCATACAGGGTTACGACTTATTGTCCTTAAACTGTAGAGTACCATAATTACCAGAGCAATTGTAAAAACGATTGATTTAGACTGTGCTTCCTTTCCATATTTTTTGGACGCTATAACAATACAGTAGGCAAGTATAATACAAAAACCTAATAAGGGAACAAACATAAATCGTTCATTCATAAAAGTTCCTATATTGAATACAATATTTGATGCAATAGAAAATGTAATTAAATAAAAAGTCACGCCAAAAGCTATAAGTTGCTTTTTATAAACACCCCAAACGGCATAAACACCTAATGAAATATAAATTATCAAAGGGAGTAATGCTTGCACCGATTGCCAGTTAACAATCTCAATATGAAAGGGGTAATAATCATGTGTTAAGGGATGTGGAAGAATTAACAGCTTCAGGTATAAGCCCATGGTGTAAAAGATAGTTGCAAATTTTTCACTGCTTCCCGAATTTACAAAAGGATTGTTAAGCAATTCCTTTTCTACGCCTATATTTAACTCAAAACCCAAAACAGCAAAACGTATATAAATAAACAATGCTGCTGAAGTAACAAGTGGCAATAATATAACAATATAATCCCTGATTTTGAGCTTATAAAAGAAATATAAACATAATGGTATTACACCCAGAAAAGTTATGGCATTCTCTTTCGACATCAAACCCAGAAATAAAAATAAACTGGCAAAAGCCAGATTTAAAGGATTACGGTTTTCTATATATTTTATAACAAATAACAATATAAGTAAAGAAAACAGCAAACTCATGATATCGTCCCTCCCTTTAATATTGGCTACAATTTCCGTATGTAATGGATGGGCCATAAAAAACAAAATGACCAGATAGGGTAAATACGATAACAGTCCTTTATATGAATGAAAAAGACGTTTAAGAATGTTCAGTAAAATACAACACAGCATGGCATAAAACAACAGGTTGAGTAGATGGCCATAAAATGGCTTCAGTCCAAATACTTCATATTCAATAGCAAACATAATCTGCGAAAGTGGCCGATAGCGCCCTCCCGTTAACAGGTTTTTCTTTTCACCAAAAAAACCAACAAAGGAATCATTGGTTAAAATATCCTTGATACCTCCGAAACCATTTTTTGTAAAATTGTTTTCGGTAATCATCAATCTGTCATCTAAAGCATATTCAAGAATTAATGTGTTGCCATATAAAACAAAGCTTATAACAAAAATGAATACATATTGTAATGTGGTATTGTTAAGAAGAATTTCAATAAATGGCTTTTTCTTTAGCACCTCAACTTTATTTTCCTGAAGTGGGATATCTGTTGTAGGCCTGAATTTCTTTTTCTTACTCATAAACCTTAGTAAATTGATTTATACGCTTAAAATGAAATTAATAAATAAATATTTTCTTTGAAAAATTATAACTTCCTGATTATAAATTAGAAAGTTATAATTTTTCAAAGAAAATATTTATTTATTAATTTCA
>CAZVOS010000353.1:0-4226 GCA_964628845.1 uncultured Bacteroidales bacterium
CGGCCAACATCCTGCTATTACTACTGAAGAAAACATTAAAACCTATAAAAAACAGCTCAATTTAATTGGCTTCTCTTACGACTGGGACAGGGAGGTAAGAACATGCGACCCCAATTATTACAAATGGACACAATGGGCTTTTATCAAAATGTTTCATGCCTGGTATGATAACAATTCTGATAAAGCAAAACCAATTGATACCTTAATTGATATTTTTTCAAAAAATGGAAATAAAAATTTAAATGCCTGCTGTAACGAAACAAACCCTTTTACAGCTAATGAATGGAACAATATGTCGGAAAAAGAAAAAAGTGATATATTGATGCATTACCGCCTTGCTTACCTTTCCGAAACAATGGTGAACTGGTGCCCCGAGTTGGGTGTACTTGCCAATGATGAAGTTAAAGAGGGTTATTCTGTCAGAGGAGGACATCCTGTTGAGCGTAAACTTATGAAGCAATGGCAATTGCGTATTACTGCCTACGGACAACGCCTGCTCGATGGTATAGAAAATCTCGACTGGTCAGACTCTCTTAAAGAACAACAACGCAACTGGATTGGCCGTTCTGATGGATGTGTTATTGATTTCAAAATTCAAAACTCTGAAAAAACACTCAAAGTTTTTACAACACGTCCCGACACTATTTTTGGCGTTTGTTTTATGGTTATTGCCCCTGAACACGAACTTGCAAATGAACTTTGCACAGGGCCTTATATAGAAGAAACCAAAAACTATATCATTAATGCTAAAAATAAAACCGAACGCGAAAGAATGTCAGAAGTAAAAAATATCAGTGGCGTCTTTACTGGCAGCTATGTGCAACATCCTTTCTCAGACGAACTTATCCCAATATGGATTGCCGATTATGTTCTTGCCGGGTATGGTACAGGTGCTATAATGGCAGTACCTGCACACGATTCGCGCGACTATGCTTTTGCTAAATATTTTAAACTCCCCATAAAAGAAGTGGTTTCAGGTGGTGATATAAGCGATGCTTCTTTCGATGCAAAAGACGGCACCATTATCAATTCCGACTTCATCAATGGCTTAAATGTAAAAGAAGCCATCGAAAAAGTCATCTCAAGAGTTGAAAATATGGGTATTGGCAATAGAAAAATTAATTACCGCCTACGCGATGCTGTATTCAGCCGCCAAAGATACTGGGGCGAACCCTTCCCTGTATATTACAAAGATGGCATTCCACATACACTAACCGAGGATAAATTACCCCTTGAACTTCCCGAAATTGAATCATTTGAGCCATCCAAAACTGGCGAGCCACCTCTGGCAAAAGCCAAAAACTGGTGTACCGCCGAAGGATACCCCTACGAATGCAGTACCATGCCCGGATTTGCCGGCTCCAGCGCCTATTATCTCAGATATATGGACCCTCACAATAACAACGAACTCGTATCGGATAAAACAAACAAATACTGGCAAAATGTCGACTTTTATATGGGTGGTGCTGAACACGCCACAGGACACCTTATCTATGCACGTTTCTGGAACAAATTTCTCCACGATTTTGGATATATCTGCAAAGACGAACCCTTCCAGAAACTTATCAACCAGGGAATGATACAGGGAAGATCTAATCTTGTTTACCGCATCAAAGGAGAAAATACTTTCGTTTCATACAATATCAAAAACAATTACAACACCACACCTATTCATGTTAATGTTGGTATTGTAGAAAATGATGTGCTTGATATTGAGGCCTTTAAAAATTCAAGGGATGACTATAAAAACGCAAATTTTATCCTCGAAAACAACACCTATATCTGTGGTTACGAAATCGAAAAAATGTCCAAGTCGCTTCTTAATGTTGTTAACCCCGACGTTCTTATCGAGAAATATGGTGCCGACACCTTACGCCTTTATGAAATGTTTTTAGGCCCTCTAGAACAATCGAAACCATGGGATACCAATGGTATTGAAGGCGTTTTCCGCTTTACCCGCAAATTATGGCGCTTATTACTTGATAAAAACAACAAACTGGATATTTCGGATGAAAAACCTTCCGAAAATGAATTTAAAATACTCCACAAAACAATTAAAAAATTTGTTGACGATATAGAACGTTTCTCATTCAATACCAATGTCAGTTCTTTTATGATTTGCGTAAATGAACTTACCGAAGCCAAATGCAATAAAAGAGAAATACTCGAACCTCTCACAATCTTAATATCATCTTATATACCACATATTGCCGAAGAACTCTGGAACATACTGGGACATAATGATTCTGTTACAACTCAAAAATTTCCCGAACTTGTTAATACGTATCTTATCGAAAACCAAATTACCTACCCTGTGTCCTTCAATGGCAGAATGAGATTCAAAGTCAGCTATCCTGCCGAATGGAAACCCGACACCATCGAAAAAGAAATAATAAATCACAAGGATACCACCAAATGGCTCGAAGGCAAATTACCTAAAAAAATTATTGTTGTACCTGGTAAAATAATAAATATTGTTTTTTAGAATTTTGGAACATAATTTGAAAAGAGAATACCCTAACTTTCAAAATAAAAAGCCATGAAAAAATTATCATTCATCTTATTCGGTTTGTTTTGCATATCAATATTAAAAGCACAGGATTTAAGAACAATTAATAACGAGGCCTTTCAGAGAGGCGAAAAAATAGTTTATAAAGTTTATTACGACTCCTTTGTAACCGGCCATGTTACTGCCGGTGAAGCCAGTCTCGAAATTGAAAAAGACGACAGAATTATCGCTAACAGAAGTACAATGCATGTTATCGGTCTTGGCAAAACAAGAGGACTTTTCAATTTGTTTTTTAAAGTGGTTAACCGCTACGAAACTTATATAGACGAAAAAGCCATTGCCCCGCTTCTGTTTATCCGCAGAATTAATGAAGGTGGATATAAGAAAAGCCAAGATGTTACTTTTAACCATACTAAAAATATTGCCATAAGCAATACAGCAACTGTTCCTGTAACAGAATATATTCAGGACATCATATCTGCATTTTATTATGCCCGCACTTTAGATATTTCAAACATTAAATTGGGTGATGAATTTCCAGTTAATTTCTTTCTCGATGATTCTGTTTATACAACTAAAATAATTTACGACGGCCGTGAAGATATTAAAATTGGCTTGGGCACTTTCAAATGCTTGCGTTTTAAACCCATGGTTTTAACAGGTACCGTATTCAGCCAACCCTACCCCATGACTTTATGGGTTTCGGACGATAAAAACCGTGTGCCCATACTTGCCGAATCAGGAATACTCGTTGGCTCAATTAAAATGGAATTAATTAAATACAACAATCTTAAAAATTCTCTCTCTTCCAAAATTAAATAACAGTGTTGAAAAAAAACACCTCTGATTTTCCATGTATTGAAATAATGGCACCCGTTGGCTCTTTTGAGTCTTTAAATGCTGCCATACAGGGTGGTGCCGATGCCGTTTATTTTGGGATAGGAAAATTTAATATGAGGGCACGCTCATCACAAAACTTTACTTTAACCGACCTAAATGAAATTACAGATATCTGTAAAAAAAATAATGTTAAAACTTATGTTACTCTTAATACTGTTTTATATGATGAAGAAATAAAAAGTATTCACGAAATAATTAACCATATTGCTTTGCACAATGTTGATGCTATTATTGCATCCGATAGGGCCGTAATAAACCATGCCATTTCAAAGAACATACCTATTCATGCTTCTACCCAATGCAATATCTCTAATTTAGAAGCTGTAAAGTATTATGCAAAATTCTCTGACGTAGTGGTTCTTGCAAGGGAGTTAAACCTCAAACAAATTAATTCCATCTGTAATAAAATTAAAGAAGAAAATATTTGCGGTCCATCAGGCAAACACATACGTATTGAGGCATTCGCTCATGGCGCCTTATGTATGGCTGTTTCTGGTAAATGTTATATCAGCATCGATAATATGAATTATTCTGCCAACAGAGGAGCTTGCCTGCAATTATGCCGAAGAAAATATATGGTTAGGGATACTGAAGAAGAACATGAATTTTTGGTAGATGGTGCTTATATCATGTCGCCTAAAGATTTATGTACTATTAGTTTTATTGATAAACTTATTAAAGCAGGCATTACAGTCTTTAAAATTGAAGGTAGAGGACGCTCTCCAGAATATGTCAAAACTGTTACCAGAATATACAAAGAAGCAGCAAATGCGATCATCAACAAAACATATAATAAGGATAAAATTCAAAATTGGTT
>CAZVOS010000354.1:0-4218 GCA_964628845.1 uncultured Bacteroidales bacterium
GTAACAGAATACAAACCAGAAGAATCAATTACTATGGAAGATGTTGTTTCCCCGCCTGGATGCCATTGATATTGAGACACATACGAAGAACCCGAATGTAAAGTCAGAAGATTTCTAGAACACATTTGAACTGTATCTAAGGGCAAATTAGCATAATACGCCAAACTATCTACATTTACATAAAATGAATCTGTTCTTGTGCACCCTAAATTATCTGTAACTGTTACGCTGTAAAGATTTTCTTCCAAAAGATAAACATCAGGTGTTGTTTGACTGGAAGACCATAAATAACCGTAGTTGTTGTTCAGGGCAAAAACACTATTGTTATTGACTAGGTCAATGTGTAGTGTGTCTCCAATACATATTAATGTGTCAAGAATATTAAAATCTGGATAAAACACTTCAATGGTATCGGTGCTGATTATGCCAAAAATATTTTTAGCTGTGAGCCAGTATTTGCCGGATTGATTTATTGTTATGGATGGCGTTGTTTGACCATTTGACCAAGAAAAATCCGTAAATCCAAAAGGCGATGAAATTATTGTATCACAAAATCCATAATTTACATAAATATCAGCTCCTAAATCCAGAGCAGGGAAATATTTAGTTTCAAGATAATTTTCAACAACTTGTCTTGTTAAGCTGTCTAAAGAAATATTAAAGAAAAGTATTTCTGCAATATCGCCGTTTAAGAAGTTAGAGGAGCCGCTATAAGAGCCAATTATTGCACCGTTTACAGTTTGTGTACCAGGATTTAAAGTTGTTACCAAATGGCTATTTTCGTACAATGCAGAAGAATTACCATTAAAAATTGCTGTATTAATCAAGTAGTTAAAAGGAGCAGACTTTAAATATCCCCTTTCATTGCCGGCATTATACATTATTTGCCCACCAGAAGAGTGATGCCAGTAGAGAGCATTATAGCTTGTACCAGTAAACGCCCATTGTGAGAAAGTAGTTGCTGAGCTAGACTTCCATACCATAACCAATGAGTTTGGTTGTGTAAACGTTTGACCGAATGAGGTCTGCATAAAATCGTTTGTGCCGTCAAAACGGATAACAGGTTTGTTATTAAGAGCAGAATCTGTTTTTAAAGGACGATTAATGGCTGTTGTCTGAGTCATATTGAAATTATTATCGGACAAATCATTCCAGAGCGAAACACCGCCACCTGTTATAGTTACACCAGTGTCAGCAGCCAGCCATAACTTGAGATTAGGCATGGTTTGGGTAGATAAGACATTAATTCTGCGGACAGATGTTTCAGTATTCTGGTCACAAGGATTGTATGCCACAACCTTCCAGAAAATAGTTGGTGTAAGGGGAGATAGTTGCCAAGTATATCCTGATGTTAAGGTTCCATTGATAGAAAAAATAAAAGGAGATTCATGTAAGATATTGCTAAAATTGGTGTTGTTAGAAATAAACACCTTATATTTTATTGCACCAGGTGAATTATTCCACACAAACTGAACGTTTCCAGATACTATTGAAGCCTCATTTGCAGGATTTATTAGATTGAAAGGCATTGGGTTCGGATAGTTATTGTTGGCAGAAAGACTTTGAATTAATGAATCAGAACAACCATTAGAGAGTACAACAGAGAGGCTAATGTCTGAGATGGTAGTAACTGGTGCATGAATTTGTTCTGTATTGTTGCCTATTAACATTCCATTTGAATACCAGTACCGATTCGCAAGAGTTTCTCCTTGTGGTATGTGCGTGGTGTCAATGAAGAGTGCAGGTGTGCCAATACATAGCGGGGTATTCGAAAATCCTACTTTTACATTCTGCTTTACTTCAAAAAATGTTGTTGTATCTGCATAACATCCTGTAGGCGAACCTACGGTTAATTTCAATGGATAAATCCCTGCTTGAGGAAAAACAAACATCGTATCCTTTATGCCAATAGTGTCTGTGCCTATTATCCATTGCCAATAATTTACACCATCAACCCCATCGCTTTCATCTTCAAATAAAATATTTTCGTCTGTGCAAAAACCTGTTATGCTAAAAGCTGGTACTGGAGCATTACCATATATATGCACATATACAGAATCTTTCTTAATGCAATCGTTATAACTGGTTAAAGTTACATAATACCATCCCGAAGTATTAACAACAATTGATGTTGTTGTTTCACCACCTGGAGCCCATTGGTATTGAGATACATATTGAGCACCCGATTGCAAAGTTAGTGAGTTTCCAGAACACATTTGAACTGTATCTAAGGGCAAATTAGCATAATACACCAAACTATCAATTTCTAAATAGAATGTATCAGTAATAAAACATTGAGACGATGTTGTGTCAGATAGCTGTAACCAATATTGCCCTGCCTGTTTTAAAAAAATTATTGAATCGGTGGATACTGTGCTCCATAGGTAATCATAATGTCCCTGAATCTGTGGAATAATTGCGACACTATCGTCTAAGCAAATTGTATCATCTGCAATATGCAATTCAGGATAAAAAACAGAAATACTATCATTACTTGTGTTATTAAACGCATCTGTTACAGTAACTTTGTATATACCCGGCTGATTCACTGTTATTTGGTTTGTTGTATCGCCAGTTGACCAGCTATAGGTGCTAAAATTAGTACTTGCATCAAGTACGACATCCTTACAAAAACCATAATCTACATAAATATCAGGGCCAAGATTAACAGGCGGGAAGTATTTATCTCGTAAATATTGCTCAACCTTTACCCTGTCTGCATCATCTAATACACTGTTATAAAAAATAATTTCTGCAATATATCCATTAAACCAACTTGAACTGCCACTGAATGAACCAATATAAACACCATTTATTGATTGTGTGCCAACATTAGCAGTCGATTTTACGTTGCCATTCTCAAATAATCGGGAGTTCGATCCACTAAAAACAGCGGAACTAATAACAAAGTTAAAAGGAGCTGGTTTTGCATACCCTGTTTCAGTGCCAGCAAAAAACCTTATTTGGCCACCTGAAGCAGGATGCCAATATAATGCATTATAGGTTGTACCTGTAAATGCCCATTGAGAGCCAGATGTTGCTGTATTAACCTTCCATACCATAAAAAGGGTGTTTGGTTGAGAAAATGTTTGACCGAAGCTGATTTGAAAAAAATCATTTGTACCGTCAAATCGTAAAGCAGGCTTATTGTTTATTACAGAATCGACAAAAACAGGTCTGTTTGAAGATGAATTTTGAACAGCATTAAAATTATTGCCGGAAATATCGGCCCATTGAGAGACCGCTCCGCTTGCTGTTGTTACTCCAGAATCAGATTTTAGCCATAGTTTTAAATCAGGTAATGAAGCAGGACTAAATGATTGAGGAAAAACACATAGAGAAATAAACAAGTAGAATAATAATATAATTAGTTTTTTCATGGATATTAACTTTTTGCTTTATTTTTTAATTAAACATTCTCATTATGAATATTCAAAAGAAAGTTTATATCAATACAAATATACAAATTTTTTTGGAACTTTTCATTTGAAGTATTAAAAAAACACAATTATCTATAAAATAAATATAAGAGGATTTAAAAAAGCTCCTTTATCTTTTTGAAAGAGAAGTATTTAAAATTTGACATTGAAAATAAAATACCTAATGGCCAAGAAAAAACAAACAATGTAAGAGTTTGAAACAATGATATGAATATACCAACAGAAGGATCATATCCAAATAATGCAAAAATGCCCCCACTGGCAAGCTGTAAAAAACCTAAATTTCCTGGTGTAATCTTAAACAACATTGACAGTTTTAACATTACACTAACCATAAACAAAACATAAAATGATATATTAAAATTATATATAACCACAATCCAATATGCCCATGTTGTGTTAACTATTGTTATTATTGTATTGTATAGTATTAACACCCTTATTAATTTAAAATTAGTATAAAGCAAATTAAGTTGCTCTATCATAGCAGAAATTTTAATAAAGAATTTACCCCAAAAGCCCTTTCCATTGTTGAAATTTTCAATTACATTTCTAAAAATAAAAAGCAAGAATGGTAATAAAATTAAGCTTATAAATACTAAATATAATATAATGTTTTTGATTCCTGCTACTATTAAAAATGGTAAACATATGATACTAAAAAAAGACATACTTAAAAGGAACAGGAAAAAATAGATATAAGTTGTTGAGCTAAGCTGAATTTTATATTTGAACTTAAAGTAACTTAATAAATATAAAAACGAACCTTGAAATGGGA
>CAZVOS010000355.1:0-4216 GCA_964628845.1 uncultured Bacteroidales bacterium
GCTACTTCTCTTGTCCAAACTCTTACGGCATCTTTCTCAAGAGATACTTTCCATCCGTCCTGCGAAAAAACATTGTGTAGTGAAAAAGAAATAAAAACTAAAATGTAAAGGAATCTTATTTTCATTTTTTATAGATTATATCCTAATAAATTACCTTTTTTCATAATTAATACATCATCGAAATACACATCGGGTTCTTTTATCAAAGCATCGTAATGGCTGCTTACAGCTATTTTGCCACCCATCGAGATATTATTTCCGAAAGCGATATGGATAGTACCATATACTTTTTCATCTTCGAGAATCATGCCTGTAAGTATGGCTTTATAATTGGTACCAATGCCAAACTCTGCCACTGCACGGGCTTCTCTTCCCAATTTATCTAATAGTTCGGTTATTTGTTCAGATTGTTCGCCACCATATATTTTTTCGGCATAGCCATCAATAATTTCAATAGTTACGGGCTGTATTATCATGCCGATACCAGCCATTGAGCCATCAATAACAATTTTGCCCTGTGTTTTGTCTTCCCAGGGGGCAAGGTACACTTCGCCAGAGGGCAGGTTGCCACTTTCTCCTTTGTTGCGTAATACGCCTTTGCTGGGTAATACATTTCGTCCTTCGATGGGCATAAGTACATCTGTTCCTTTTTCGGTGACTACTCTAATTTTTTTTACCCCTGCTAATTTATCAGTAATATAATCGGTGAGTTCTATTATTTTATTATAATCGGCATTCAGGCATCTTACCATAGTATCTATAGTAATGCCCGGCATAGTACCTACCCTTACACCGCATTTAACAGCTTCGCGGCGGGCATTGGTATGGGTAAGAGATTTGGCTGTAGGACAAATGACCACATCCACCTTTTTCATCATTTCTGCAATTTGTACAGGGGGCTCCTCGCCGTTTATTTCCCTCGCCTTCATCTCAATTAAGAGAGATTCTTTGCATAATTCTTTACCTACTTCATGCAAAGCCATTCCTATTTCTCTTTTTTGCTCATCTGTGATTATTAATAAAGTCTCTTCTTCTTTTAGTCCCATGCAATCGCGCAGGGCTATAAGTGCAGCATTTCTTAGTTCGTTATTCATGATTATTTTATTTTTTTTATTTATAATTTTATGCTTTTATTCATTCTATTCTTCTTTAAGAAAATTCTTTTTCGAAAATTATTATTTTATATTAGGTATTATCTTCCTTAAAGATATTTTTTTTCAAATATAAGAAAAAAGAAATAAACACCTATTTAACAAGAATTATAAAATTTTAAACATTAAATATAAATACAATTTATTTGATTATTGGCTGTCCCATCTTGCTTTAACCCCTCTGAGGTCGAAGTGAATAACATTACTCCAGGGATAACGCCCTATGCCCCCCTTATCCTTAATAATAGTATTATCGAGCAAGTCAAGCACTATTTTTTTATCAACATCTTTATCAATAGTGCCATTTCTATCCACATCATCCACATAGATATCAATAGCCAGTCCATAGACATGCTGGCTGTATGTTGCACCACCTGTACGCTTGTTAAACGAGGGATAACGATACCCGTCTTTAATACGAAAATCGTCTGTATAGCCCTTCTCTCTTAAAAGAAGTATTAAATCGAGAAATCTGTACAAAATTTCCTTATCCATACATAGATACTGAAAGAAACTGCTGTCTTTGGGATTCATATCTTCAAAAAACACATCATCCTTAGGTAAAAAATTTCCAATAGTATATTTTCCAACAAGAATATGTGATGTATCCGCATTATAGATTTTATAAAATACCCTTCCTTTCATTTTTGATGAGAACTTATAAGTATCATAGCCCAAAAAAGAGATGTATGCTTCGTTGAGGTTTTCGTAAGTATGGTGTTCGCATAAATCCAGTACCGAATCAATTCCTTTGTAGGTTAATACTTCTGTCAAACTGTCTGTTTTGGTATTTTTTCTATGACCTGTATTTAAATCTTTATTGAAGGTTTTACTGATAATTAATACCGATGCTAAAGGGATGATAAATAATATGAGAAGGATGGCGTATGGTTTTAACATTTTTGAAATTGTATTCATTGAGTACTCAAGTATTTTAAAAATATAATTTAAACGCAGTTTTTCTATGAAAATTTCAAAAAAACTACTTATATTTTATAATCATAAGCAAAAATATAGTATTTTTAAACCCTAAAAAAAAATATTAATCTAAAATTTTCATATTATGACAGTTATATTAAATGGTAAAAATCTGACCATAGAAGATGTGGTAAAAGTAGCCCGTTTTGGCGAAAAAGTTGAGCTTGCACCCGAAGCTCTTGAACGCATTAAAGTATGCAGGGCGATGCTTGAGAAGAAGATAGTTGCAAAAGAAATCATGTATGGTGTCAATACAGGTATAGGTGAGTTTTCTGAAATAGTTCTCAATGATGAACAGGTACAACAGTTCCAGCGGTATCTTATTTACAATCATGCTGCAGGTATAGGTGAGGCCTGTCCAATAGAGCATGTACGTGGTGCAATGCTGGGACGTATCAATGTACATGCAAATGGAAATTCAGGATGTCGTCCTGAAATCACACAAACATTTGTAGAGATGCTCAACAAGGGCGTTACACCTTTTGTATGTAATAAAGGTTCTGTAGGTGCATGTGGCGATTTAGCACCAATGTCGCAGATAGCTTTACTGATGATGGGCGAAGGGCACGCTTATTATAAGGGTGAGTTTATGTCGGGCAAAGATGCCTTTGAAAAAGCTGGTATTCCTGTACCAGGGCTTCAGGCAAGAGACGGGTTGGCCGCCATTAATGGTTCTAATCTGCTTACAGCGATGAGTGCCTTACATATTTACGACATGAACCGTTTCCTTAAACAAGCAGAGATTGCAGCAGCCATGTCGCTTGATGCACTATTAGCCAACACTAAACCCTATGATGTGCGTCTGCATACATTAAGAGGTTTCCCTGGTGCTGTACGCAGTTCCATAGCCATAAAAAAATGCCTCAACGAAAGCGATATCACTACTGGTAAAGTTAAAATTAAAGTTCAGGATGCTTATTCTATGCGTTCTACACCTCAGGTTATAGGAGCTGCACACGATGCCATAGCTCATGCACGCAAACAGGTTGAGATAGAACTTAATGGTGTTGGTGACAATCCTATATTTCTCCCCGAAGACAATCTGACACTAACAGGTGCTAATTTCCAGGGCTCTCCTGTATGTTTACCTATGGATATGGCAGGTACTGCCATAACTATGGTTTGTGTGATGTCCGAAAGACGCCTCAACCGTCTTTTAAATCCTGCATTAAGTGTGGGTTTACCTTCCTTTTTAACCAAAGGTGCCGGTATGTTCTCCGGTCTTATGCTCAGCCAGTATACAGCCGACATGCAGATTGTTGAACAACGCATCCTTTGTGCGCCTGCCTCTATACAGTCTATAGCAGCCGCTGCTGACCAAGAAGATTTTGTAAGCATGGGGATGAATACCGCTTTGAAAAACTGTCAGATTCTCGACAATGCTTATGGTATTCTGGGTATAGAATATATGGCTGCTGCACAAGCCCTCGATTTCAGAGAACATAAGCCAGGCAAAGGCGTGCAGGCAGCTAAAAATGTTATACGAAAATATGTTGAATTCCTCGAAGTGGACAGACCTTTATATCCCGACCATAACAAAATGAAGGCACTGGTTAAATCCTGCGAAATTCTCGAAGAAGTAGAAAAAGAAGTGGGTTCCTTGGAATAAAATATTGAGCTTAATTTATTAAGAATAAAACCCGATACTATTTATATCATTTTGATATATCATATTATCGGGTTTTTTAATGCATCCTTTAAAAAACTTTAAAATACATTTTTGCATTTTTATTAATTTTACAAAAAAATATTTATGAAAGTAATATTTATTACCACTATCCTTTTTTTAAACATACTATTTTTACAATCACAGATAGTATTCAAGAAATATCAAGTGTCTAATACACCTTATGCTGCTTATTTCCCCAACGACCCCGTTGATTTTGAAAAATCCAAAAGTGAAGACAGTTTATTAATTTATACAGGCAGTGTATTTGTTGAGGACACAGAATATGGCTTAATAATGGTTGACCTTACTGAAGATTACATGAGTCAAACTAAAGATGAAATTCAGGGGCTCATGGAAGCTTACCTTGATTATCTAAAAACACTATTTGAAGTAAATTATGCAAAAGCTTACGAAAAAG
>CAZVOS010000356.1:0-4216 GCA_964628845.1 uncultured Bacteroidales bacterium
ATATTTACTATATGAATATTCCATAGATTCCACTTTATCAGATTTTGCAATAAGGAATGCGGGAATCTTTTTAGTTTTAAGTACCGCTATTCCATCGCTATTGGTTTTTTCGCTGATAAGGAGTTGCTGCTGATAATTATAAAGTTCAATTTTAACATTAGAGATAGGGTCTGTAGTACGCAAATCGGTAACAAAAACGTATATGTTCTCATCATTCCCTTTTTTAGCAATGATGCCCAGATCGCTAGCCATAAAATTTCTACTCACACCTTTATTGTAATAATATGATTTTTTACAGGGGTCTTCCCTCTCAGACCAATCGTAATAATAGTCATCATAATAGTAGTCGTCGTAATAATCATAGTAATCATAATAATAGGTATCAAAGATGTCATCACCGCTGTTTTCATCTTCCATATTGAAATTTTTTAAAGCCGTTACCCCGTCATCGGTACAAGGGTATAATGAATGTTCCTGGTTGAAGGAAATATTTACCTGATAAATGGCACCTGGCTCTGTTTTTACGAGCTCTTCGAGGTTTAGGGCAAAGCTGTTCCAGATACTATAATCAACAATGCCTTCGCCATTGAGTTCAATGGTTTTATTAAATACCTGACGTCCACAACGTTTTATTTCTCTTTCTCCTTCAAGGTCGTTTACTTGTAGAAATTGCAATATATTATCTTCAAATATTCTTATGATGCGAACATTAACAGCTTTAAGATTTACAGCTTCAAAAGGAAAAACAAGGCCGTTTGTTGAGGGGACAATAACACCCTTACCTGTTAAACGCACATTTGGCTTTATTTCTTCAAAAACAACAATTTCGGATACATTTTTCGCAAGAGTTTTTCCAAGAGTATTTTTAATGGCTTTATCAATAATCACATTTACTTCATTCTTAAGCACATTAGCAGGGAATATTTTTATTTCATTATCTTCGATTGAAAATCTGGCATTAGAGTTTATATTTATTAAGCCCTCTATAAGTTGACTGTCGTCTATTGGGTCTGAAAACTGGACAATAATATGCTGGTCTGGAAATTGACAGGGTTTGGCTTGTGTTACTTTAAATTCGTTAACACCTGGTATCTCAACCTTTGTATTTCCTTTTTGCTCAGCATCTATGGCTTTACCGTTCCATTCAATATTTACGTCATACGATGTTGGTTTACGCTGGATACTATCTATATAAAACTGATGAATTTTTGACTTTTCGGTATGTGTCCAATTAATTTTAAGATTCTTATCATTCTGTAATACTTTTTCTAAATCTTCATTGATGGCATAATCTGCTGTAACAAGCTGTCCCATTATTTTAACATATTTATATGCACCTCCCTGCTCTGTATCATAGGGCTTCACATTAAGGATATCGACCATCATCCCTTGCTTCATCGTTCTGATATGAAATTTAAAAACTTTCATACTATCTGCAACAGCAATGAGTTTATGCAACTGAAAATCAATTTTATATAATTTTTCATGTGGGAGCTTTTCAGCTGGGCGAAACTCAATAGTTTGCTTGTCTGTCCAGAACGTTTCACCCTCAATATTTGGGCTAAAACTGAACAAATCTAGGTCGCTTGCTTTACCAATCATATCATCGTCTGCAAAGTCGAAATTAAGCTTAATAATTATTTTTGTATCTGTTGGTACCACACCTCCTGTAAAGCCACTTATATAGTGTCTGAATGCGGGATTTACCTTAAAATAACTATCATCTTTCATAGTTGATGATATTTTAGTTATTGCATAAACAACAACAACTATAACAGCAATTAGTGCAAGAGCAATTAAGAGTTTTCTTTTCATAATGTTATTTTTAGAAAAATTTAGAAAAATTAATTATTAACCATATTTTGTGGTGAAAGTGACATAACAGGAATGCATGACTGGCTGATGATGGCCTGAGCGGTTGAGCCCACAAAAAATTCCACCCAGTCATTTTCTTGTTGTGTCATTATCATTATGAGGTCAGCTTCAACTTCATGTGCATAATTTAAAATCATACTAACGAGTGTTTCATTCCCTTTCATCCCATTTCGTAATTCAGCAGAACAAACAACACTTCTTTCAAAAATATATTTCTGAACTTCCTGTATTTGTCCTGTAAGTTTCTCTACTATTGCTACATCATCTGTAAGAAGTGCAGAAAATACCTTTATAGTTGCATCATAATATTTAGCAAGTTCGATGGCTTTTTGTACTTTAGTTTTTGTTTCTTTTGTCAAGTCTAATGGTAAAACAATGGTATTGCAACCATTCCTGAAGTTTTTACCTCTAATAGTCAGCACAGGACATTTGGCTTCTTTAAGCACACGCAATGTATTAGAGCCAAGATATGTTCTTTTTTTAGAATCAATAGGCAAGCTATTGACACCTAAAGCTATATATTTAGCAAAAATCAATTCTGATACTTCAATAATTTTTTCATATATTTTACCTGTTTCCAGTAAAGGTTTGATAATTACTTTAGTCTTTTTTGAAGCCTTTTCGATAATTTTATTAAGTTTTGCTGTGCACTCATCCTTGTACTGTTGTGTCAAGAGTTTTGATTGTACTTTCGAAAAGAAAGGAATAAAAGACAGCCCTGTTGTCTCAGGAATAATATGTAAAAGTGTTATATTTACATTGTTAAGATAGGCCAGATTATATGTTTGCTCAAGTGCTACAAGCGATTGCTCCGAAAAATCTGTGGGTACTAATATACTGTTATAAAAATCCTTCATAATAAAATTTAAAAATTTACGACAAAAATACAAAACGATTGTATTTTATAATTATTTTTTGAGAATAATTTTTTATTTATTAATAAATAATTTTAATAGGTTTAGCATTCTAATAATTAATTATAAATAGTTTTTTTTATTTCAATAAAATTTAATTCTTTTCACACTTCTTTTTGTAAATATATTTTTTTCAATTATGTTTGTACAATAAATAGTTAATAAAACACATTTTATGAAAAAAATTGGTGCATCAGAACTTATTTTAAACCCTGATGGGAGTGTATATCACATCAAATTAAAACCGGAACACATCGGGCATGATATTATTATTGTAGGCGATCCAGGTCGTGTAGAACGCATATCAAAGCATTTCACAAAAATTGAATATAAAATTCAGAACAGAGAATTTATTACGCATACGGGCTATTATAACGGTAAAAAAATTACAGCACTGGCTACAGGCATAGGTACAGACAATATTGACATTGTTATTAATGAACTCGATGCTTTGGTTAACATTGATTTAGAGAAACGTACTGTTACGAAAAAACACACTGCATTAAATATAGTTCGTTTGGGTACATCGGGGGCTTTGCAGGAAGATATCAAGGTGGACAGTGCAGTAATGTCATCGCATGGGCTGGGTTTCGATGGTTTATTAAACTATTATAGTGTTGCTAAAGGCGTTTTTAATGATGATATTTCAAAAGCATTTATCAAACACACTTCATGGCTTGCTCACTTGCCCTATCCCTATGTGGCTAAGGGTTCTGAAATGCTTCAGAAAAAATTAGGACAAGGGTATCACACAGGTATTACGGCTACTGCTCCCGGCTTTTATGGCCCACAGGGACGTATTTTACGTCTCCAAACAGCCATACCTGATTTAAACGAAAAACTTACTGCATTTAAATATAAGGAACATAGAATTACCAATTTCGAAATGGAAACCTCTGCTCTGTACGGATTATCTGCACTCCTCGGCCATAATGCCGTTACTATCTGCGCCATCATAGCAAACCGTATCCGCAAAGAATACAGCAAAGATTACAAAAAATATGTTGATATTCTTATAGAACAGCTATTAAACAGATTAACCAAATAGAAACTGAAGCATTTATTTTACTCATTAATGATTTTGATAAACTAATGCCTCAATTAAAAAATAAAACAGAAGAGCAGATAAAACTCCTTGTAAGCTTTCTTGATGAAGAAAACGAAGATATTTTAAAAAACATCGAAAACGAACTTTTAACGCTTGATGATAATGGCAACCTTTATTTGCATAGTCTTTTAAAAGAATTAGAAAACGACTTTTTAAAAAGCAAGCTTAAAGCAATTATTACTCGTAATACTTACAAATTATCCGGCGACAAATTAATTAAATGGGTAAAAGCAACTGATTTAAATTGGTTCGATTTGCTTTTAATACTCAATGTAATAGAGTATCCCGACCTTGATGTAAGAAGGATTAAATCCCTTTA
>CAZVOS010000357.1:0-4216 GCA_964628845.1 uncultured Bacteroidales bacterium
CAGGATAAAGAGTATAATTATTATCTGGAATGATGTTGCAGTTGAAATCGTAAATAACCATTTCATTATCAAAGAAAATATCCATGCAATAATCTATGGCTTTTATCATATTTTCAGGAATTGAATCAAGGTCTAAAATAGAATCAATAAGGAACTGAAAATCATTATATTCAAGCTTATAAATATTCTTAATATAATTTAATAGGTTTGTTTCATTATTGTCGAGTTTAACATGTGCAATTATTGAATCAATATAGGTGTCGAAAGTACTGTTTACATAATTAATCTGTGATGATTTGTTGAAATAATTGTTAAGGTAAATGAATGGACTGACCGTATCGGTTTTACCTGTATATTTTGATTCGGCCTTAATGAATAAAGACATAAAACAAATAAGGGAAATTAATATGTATTTTAAGCCGTTCATTATCCTTAAACTTCCAATTTACTTAAGCCATTTATCCAGCCATTTAAAAAATTCTCTTTGCCAGAGTACGCTGTTTTGTGGTTTTAATACAAAATGTGTTTCATTAGGAAAAAAGAGAAAGCGGCTTGGAATGCCCTTTAACTGTGCGGCATTAAATGCCTGCATGCCCTCTGTATATGGTATTCTGAAATCTTTACCACCATGAATAACCAGTAAAGGGGTATCCCAGTTGCCAATAAAATTATGTGGAGAGAAGTCATAACTTTTAGGTCTTTCTGTACCCCAGAAAGGCCCTTCTAAATCATGATTGGCAAAAAACATTTCTTCTGTTGAGCCATACCAGCTTTCGAAGTTGAACATACCACAATGGGCAATAAATGCTTTAAATCTTTTATTATGATTGCCAGCCAGCCAATACACCGAAAAACCTCCATAGCTTGCACCAACAGCTCCCAGTCGGTTTTTATCCACATAAGGTTCGGCAGCTACAGCATCAATAGCACTCAAATAGTCTTTCATATTCTGACCACCATAATCACCACTTATTTGAGCATTCCATTCCTGTCCGAAACCAGGCAATCCCCTTCTGTTTGGTGCAACCACTATGTAATCGTGGGCTGCCATCATCTGAAAATTCCACCTGTACGAAAAAAACTGACTTACAGCACTTTGAGGGCCACCCTGACAATAAAGCAAAGCAGGATATTTTTTCTTGGGGTCGAATTTGGGAGGGTAGATAACCCATACCAGCATGTCCTTATTGTCTGTTGTTTTTACCCATCTTTCTTCCACTTTCCCCATCTCAATATTATCGAGTACATCTTTATTTATAAAAGTCAGTTGTTTAATATTTCCGTTGTTCTCTTCTATCTGATATATTTCTGTTGGCTTCGACATTGACATTATTTCGGAAATAATCTGTTGTCCGTTTATATCAAATGAAACAAGGTCGTGTACACCTTTGGTCAGTTGTTTAATATCTTTCGTATTAACATCTGCTTTAAAAAGTTGATATGTTGCTTTGGTACAGCTTTTAAAGTAAATATATTTATCATCGTTACTCCATACAAGATGTTCAGCACTGTGGTCGAAGTCGGAGCTAATATCTGTTATTGTTTTGCTTGTAAGGTCATAGACAATTATACGTTCTTTATCTGATTCATAACCAGGGGTTTTCATGCTTTGCCAGGCAATCTTCTGCATATTGTTCGAAAACACAGGGCATTTGTCGTAACCCTCCATACCCTTAGATAGATTATCAGTTTTGTTTGTTTCAGTGTTATAAAGATAAATATCACTGTTTGTACTTACTGCAAAATCTTTTCCTTTAAGTTTTTTACAGGTATATGCGATTAATTTTCCATCAGGGCTAAAAGCGATTTCTTCCATACCTCCATAGGGTGGGAGAGGGGCATGAAATTTTTCATCTTTCATAATATCCATTCCTGTTTCCATTGTGCCATTTCTATAGGGTGCCAAAAAGATATGGCTGTAAGTGTATGTGCTCCATGAGTTCCAGTGTCTGTACATAAGGTCATCAATGATACGGGCATCGGCTTCAGGAAGGTCAGGATGTACGTCGTGTATATCGTTATCGAGTTTTACATCTGAGATATAGGCGATGTAATTTAATAAAGGAGCGTAAATAAAGCCGTTAACACCATCTTCTATTGCTGAAAGCTGTTTTTTATTGCTCCCATCGGGGTTCATTTCCCATATCTGAGTTCCTTTATTCTTTGAAGAGATATAGCCGATTCTTAAGCCATCAGGACGCCATACAGCATTGAATATCATCTCGTTTTCATTAGTTAATTGTGTTATGCTGGCATCTTCGAGTTTAAGTACATAAAGGTTTCTTTTCCCTTTATTATCTTTGAGATTATAAGAAGTGATACCAAATAATACCATTTTTCCATCAGGCGAAAGTGATGCCTCACTAAGTCGTTGTAAATCCCATAATGTTTCGGGTTTTAATGGAGTTTTCACATGTGTTTGTGCCGAAATATTAAGTATGGTATATAAAATTAAAAATTGTATAAATAAAAATTTCATAATTTGATATTGTTTATGTTTTAAATAGTTTTATTTTAATCTGTCGAGTCTGTTGAGCCCTTCTATGGCATAATTGTAATTTGTTTCTATTTCAAGTGCTTTGTTATAATTTATACGGGCATTTTGCATATCTCCAAGGAGTTCGTAACAATATCCCTTGTTATAATAAGCTTCGTGATAATCGGGTGCAAATTTTATGGCTTTGTCAAAGTATTTTATAGCTTCTCTGTACATTTTAAGGTCAACAAGGTGGATATATCCCATATTATAATGGGCAAATTTATTTGTAGAATCAATAAGTAGAATATTATTATAAGAAGCAAGGGCTTCATTAAGCAAGCCATTATCCTGATAATACATACCTAAACCATAGTGAGCTTCAATACTTTTAGCATCAATATTAAGGGCATTATTATAGTATTCAACAGCCAGTGGATTGTGTCTGGCTGCAAAGATTAATCCCAGTTGTATGTAAGCGTTGTAGTTGTTCTGGTCTTGTTCTATGCATTTCTGAATATTTTTAATGGCATTAGCTGTGTCGCCTTTTAATTTAAAAGCGAAACCTCTTATAAAATACGCTTTGGGGTTTAGTTTATCATTCATAATAGCTCTTTCTGTAAGTTCCAGAGTGTTGCCATATTGTTCGAAGTAGAGGTGCAATTCAGCTTTTTTTAGTAAGGCATCATTATTTTTAGGGTCGTATATCAATGCTTTTTCAAGGGCAGCCAGTGCATTTTGTACCATCCCTGATGCCATATAAATGTCCGAAAGACTAGTAAGGAAAATGGGATTAACAGAATCCAAAAGCAAGGCCTTGTTGATATCCCTAAAAGCAGAATCGATATTATTGAGTTGCAGGTATACTAAAGCTCTTTGATTATAGAGGGATGCATCATTATCGTTAAGCAGAATTTTTTCATTGAGTATTTTAAGGTTTTCTGGAGTGGCATCAACTTGCTGTGTATTATTATCCTGAACGTGAGAATTACAGCTATAAGTGAATAATATAATAACCAGCAAGCCGGTAAGGAATTTATGTTGCATGAAGACGGGATTAATGGGATTAGATGTTAAGTGTTTCTTTAATTTTTATTTCAAGTTCATCCAGAAGTTCAGGGTTGTCGGTAAGTAAAGTTTTTACGGCATCTCTTCCCTGTCCTAATTTTGTATCGCCATAGCTGAACCATGAGCCACTCTTTTTAATAATATTCTTATCCACAGCCAGGTCGAGTATTTCGCCAATTTTTGAAATACCTTCACCATAAATAATGTCAAATTCTACAGTTTTAAATGGGGGTGCCATCTTATTTTTAACTACCTTTACTTTGGTTCGGCTGCCTATAATATTTTCACCTTCTTTAATCTGCGTAATTTTGCGGATATCTATACGAACGGAAGCATAGAATTTAAGTGCGTTGCCACCAGTTGTAGTTTCGGGGTTGCCAAACATCACTCCGATTTTTTCGCGGAGTTGGTTAATAAATATACAACAACAACCTGATTTGCTGATATTTGCAGTTAGTTTACGCAGTGCCTGTGACATCAGGCGGGCATGTAAGCCCATTTTTGAGTCGCCCATTTCACCTTCAATTTCACTTTTGGGTGTGAGTGCGGCTACTGAGTCAATAACAATAATATCAAGTGCTCCTGAACGTATCAGGTTATCTGCTATTTCGAGTGCCTGCTCTCCGTTGTCGGGTTGCGATATGAGTAGGTTTTGAATATCTACACCTAATT
>CAZVOS010000358.1:0-4202 GCA_964628845.1 uncultured Bacteroidales bacterium
GCATCATATTGTGCAGGAATTATCTGTACAGCCATACAAGTGGTGTCGTTTTGTGAATAAGAGTCGTTTATCACCTTCGTATAGGCACATAAGTTAAATGATGCAGTTTGTACAAGAGGTGCAGTAAATGTATAGTTTGTAGTTGCTCCGGGTGCCAGATTACCTGTCCATTGTTCAGAAACGGGAACGCCATTATCCACTCTGTATCTAACAGGGATGCTTGTTAATGGGTCTGTGCCGAAGTTTTTGATGGTTACCTGAACAGTTTGAGAGGAGCCGGTTACTACCTGTGTTGTTGGGCTAAGTATTGCAATAACGCCACCGTCCTGAGCTATCTGGTTCTGGAAGATTTCTATATCATCAATAGCCCATCCATTAGCCACGTTGCTTACATTTGAATAGAAATTAAACCTGAATTGAACAGGCAGGGGGTAGTTATTAAACTGTGCGAGGTTATAGGTTGAGTACACCCATCCAGCAGATTGACCTGAGAAAGCAGGTGCATTATTGATACCGGCATGTGTGTACCAGTTGGTACCCAGAGGGTCTCCTACTGAGCCGAGTGTTTGCCAGGTAGTGCCATTATTATTAGTGTATTGGAGGCGGCCACCATCAAAAGCAGTTTCGATATCGTACCAGTGCCAGAAGCCAATTTCGGCATTTACTATACCTGTAAAATCGAACCTTGGTGAATAAAGGTTATAGTTGCTGCTGTTGTTGTAGTTACCGGCCAGATTGGTTGCCCATACGTTTGAAGGGCTGTGTGCAGTATTAATAACATTAGCTGTAGGTGCACCATATTGCCATTGGTTATTAAGTCCTTCTATATAGAAGAATGCAGCACCTTCCAAATCATCTTCGAAAGGAATAGTTACCAGAGGAATACCAAACACACTGCTACAAAGGGTGTCGTTACCGTGATTGCCATCCTGAGTCAGTTGTGTCCATGCACAGAGGTTAAACTGATTTACAGGAACAGTTAAACTTGTTGCGAAGTTATGTATTACAGATGAGTCGGGTAATAATGTGCCCATCCATGTTTCCGTAACTGGAGTTCCACCGTTTATACTGTATTTAACTGGTACAGAGAATAGGGTATCGCCACCAAAGTTTTTAATTTTGGCCTGCAGGTTGATAAGATCACCACCGTTCATTACAGGAGTGATATTGACAAGTTCTGTTACACCAGCATCTTTTGGAGCAAGGAGTTTGATATTGATATCATCCACATAAGCATAGTAATACGAAGCAGGGCTATAGCCATGCCATCCAAAGTAATAAGTAGCTGTTGTGCTTATATTTACAATACCTGATGCTTTCTGGTGTATAATATTGGTAAAGCCATTTAATACAACAACTGTATCAGTCATGGCAGCCGGTGTTTTGTCCTGACCAAGCATGACCTTTATATTCTGAGGATAAGAAGCGTTTTGAGCCCTGTAATAGAATTCCACTTTATAAGATTTATTAGCTTCGAGCAAGAAACAGGGCGAAAACAGCCAGTCGTTGCTGGGTGCTGAAGATGAATTATATAATTCTGCAGAATAAGAACCTGTATGCGAATACGCTGTACTGTTGTAAGGGAACAGCCAGTAACTGGCATCATTAAGCACATTAAGATGCGACCATGCCTGATGATTTTCAGTAGTCTCGAAGCCCATCATATAAGGATTGGCAAAATCGTGGATAGCAGGAATGTAATGAGTCAAAGTGTCATTTAATGCATATTGGTCACCAGTGAGGACTGTTTCAAAGAAGATTGAATAAGCCATAATAGCAGACAAATCAGCAGTAGTTGTAAAGGTGAAGGTATGCAGGGAGTCTGTTGCCAGAGTTCCTGTGAATGTTTGACTTACAGGAGTGCCATTATTAACGGTATAAGATATTGTAAAATTGGTGATGGGGTTTTGGCCGTTGTTTCTCACTTTAACAATAATTACGCTGGCACTTGACAGTCCGCAATTATTGGCTGGGCTAATCACTTCTACTATACCCAAATCCCAGTCGAGAGGATCAAATTCGTCGGCACCCATATCAGGTGTAGTGGCATGACGTGCATCGCCATCAATATCATCGGTTACAGCCGTCAGTGGTGTGGCTTTGCTATTGATGGATGTTGAGAAAGTGTGCAAGTCATTAACTGTTAAAAATCCAGGGTTTACATTAATAGAGTTGGTATCTTTAAGTGTTAATAATTTCCATGCAGCAAGAGTTGCGATATCAGTTGTACCACCAAAGCCAATATAACCAATAGGTGTATTAGGGTAGTAATCGTTGTAATCGAGCTTGTTAAATACTGCCACAGAAGGTGTATGGATGGAATAAGCTTTGGAGTAATTAGTACCTGAGGTTAAGCCCGTCATGCTGTTGGCAAACACATTGTTTCTCACATCCAGACCAGTTACGGTAGCAGAAGTTACAATAAGGCAAGCCGACATGCTGGCATTTGTACCATTGGTAGGTGCACCAAAGAGATTGATGCTGTTGTTCCAAATTTTATGTCCAGTACCACCTGTAATTCTTATGCCAAAGGGGTTCCATAAAGTACTTGTGTTACTGTAGTTAGCTGTTACAATATCGGAAATAAAATTATTGGATATTTCAATATTAGACACATTAGTAGCTGAATTGATATTGATACCATAAGCACCATAGCCGGATGTGCTTGTTGACCTCAGCCCACGTATTTTGTTCTTGTTTATTTTGGCAGCAATAACATCCTGTCCTATTTCAATTCCCGATACATTAAGAGCCGTTGAAACCTGTATATTAATGATTTCGTTACCTTCAATAAGAGGAGCATTGGCACCCTGAATATCAATACCTTTGTAAAGGATATATTCAATAATGTTGTTTGAGCCGATAAAATTATTGGTTATTCTTAGGTTTTGATTTAATGAAGCAGTAGGAGCTTTTATATAAACGCCATAATAAGCTTTGTTAATGATATTGTTATCAATAATCAGGTTGTTGTTATTTCCTGTTGATACAGTTGATATAGAAGTACCAGTGGCATGAACAGCAAAGTTTATAACAGCATTACTTCCTGCAGAAATACGGCAATACATAACTGTAATGTCTGTGTTACCACCTGCCAGCCATAAAGCTGCTGTGTTGGCTCCTGTAGAAGTGTTGATGATATTGAAATTATGATTAACACCATCAAAGATGTAATAAGATGCATTCATAATTTTAACAACAAAAGTATCGGCAGCCGTTAAAGTAACTGTGGCATTAGTATCGGGCATAAATGTAACTGTATTGGTAGCAGAAGCACCTATATAAGCAGTTAAAGATAATTTCTCGGTATAAATTCCATCTCTAGCCATAAAAGTAACAGGCCCCGAAACTCCATAATGCATCAGTGCATTGCTTGCAGCAGTGAAAGTGGGGAAATCGGGGTTGGTGCCACCAATAGTATAAATACCGTTAAGTGGTTCATAGGAGTCAATAGTGGTATAAGCTGTATCATTTAAATTGTATATATCTGCTGAGCTATTGGGGTTTGTTGTCCAAACTTTGAAATCGTGTAAGCCAAGTGTGAAGTTGTACGCACCAATATCTACATTGGATATGGTTTGACCATTAGCCAGGTTGCCGTTCCATGTATGTGTAGTTTGTGCTATGCCATCCACTTCCCAATTGATATCAACAGTGGTTAAGTTAGAAGCACCATAATTTTTAAGTGTCACTTCAATGTTTTGAGAGCCCAGATTTGTTGGGTTGTTTGGTGCATCGATAGAGATAATACCTGCATCGTTTGCAGGGTAATTAGAAATATCCACCTGAACAGGAGTTCTTAAGCTGGGGCATCCTAATTGAGAATGAGAGAAACGGACATTAGGTCTTACATTAGTAAGCGTTCCTGTATAAGTTGGCATATTAACATCATCATAGTTATATTTATTGGAATTATTATCAGCGTTTGAATATAAGAAAGATGGATAACCGCTAGACCATGAACCATCCCAGTTTTCCCAGTATATGATAAGGTTGGAAGTGCCATTATAATTAAAGGGTGTTTGCAGTGGTATTTTAAACCAACCGGGGCCTACCCAGGTTATATCATCAATAAAGACTTCGGTCATGGTTGCGGGGTCTGGTTTATCAGCATTAGCGAAAACCGAGTCTGTTGTATGCATCATGTATATCCTTTGGTCTGGCATCAGATAGGGTGCAATGGCATTAGAAACATTGTAGGT
>CAZVOS010000359.1:0-4194 GCA_964628845.1 uncultured Bacteroidales bacterium
ATTATTTTGGCTTTAGTATATATTTAGGTTATAACTGGTGGAGCCCATGGAGATATTCTTACTATCCTAATTATATGTGGGGCTGGGGATGGAGTCCATATTATAGCTATTATCCTTACGGATATTGGGGCTATGGATATTATGGATGGGGTTATGGTTGGGGCAATCCTTACGGTTACGGTTCTTATTGGAACGGATATAACAACGGATTTTGGGATGGCTATTATGCTGCTAATAACGATTATTACTATTACAACAGCTATGATGATAATTCATATTATGGTCCACGTACCTATAGCAGCTCTTCAAACTCACCTACACCCTCTAATAATCGTCCTGAATTAAGTTTTGGAGATAAATTTCAGGAATCATTAGCACTCGAAAATAAAGCTAATTCTCATGGCATTTCTGTAAACAATAATATTAATACAAATGCACAATCAGCTAACGTTAATGAAAAAAAACCCGATGTATCCAAACCAGTTAATACTGATGCCTCTGCTAATAACTCTAACGAACCTTCTAAAAATTCAGCTAATGCAGATAAAGCAAATAACACTTCATCAACAAATACAGCAAGTAAAGATGTGAAAACTGAATCATCACCAACAAAAGTGAATGAATCTAAAACCACTAATGAACCTGCTAAGAATGTAAATAACTATTCTAAACCTCAGGAGTCTTTTGACAAAGACAACAATACACCTTCTAAAAGCAATACCGAAGTGAACAGACCTGATATTAATACACCTAACAATGTAAGGCCAGAGAATAACAACAGACCCCAGAATACAAACAAAAATCAAAGCCCCCAAAGACGTTATGAGACACCTAGAACCTACACTCCCCCTACATATAATGAACCACGCTCTAAGGATTATTATTCTAAACCAAAAACGTATTCACCACCTACAAGACAAAACAATTATTCAAACCCAACTCAGAATAATAATGTTAATCATACAAAACCTGCTGAAACTACCAGACCAACTCAAAATAATACCCAACCCAGAAATACTTCACCATCATACTCAACACCACGTCAAAATAATAACTCATATTCAGCTCCAAGTAGCACCCCAAGCAGAAGTAATTCAGGCAGCTCTTCCCCAAGCCATAGTAGCCCAAGTAGAAGCCATAGTTCAGGCAGCTCAAGCCCAAGTTATAGTGCCCCAAGCCGTAGCAGCAGTCCAAGTAGCTCAGGGAGTTCGGGAAGTTCCAGTGGTGGCTCCAGAGGGTCTTCTTCTGGCTCATCGTCAGGACATCGTGGAAGATAAATATAAAATTGCCGATTAAAGTTAAGAAAATATTTTTATTAATCGGCAATTTTTTTAGATAAATAATTAACAAATTAACTTAATATTTAAAAAATGAAAAAGATAATAACATTAATAGTTTTTATAGCACTCGTGTCTCTAAAAACAAATGCTCAAAATGAAATAGATGCGCTAAGATATTCCAATTTAACCTTTGGAGGAACTGCAAGATTTATTGCAACAGGAGGAGCATTCGGTGCTTTAGGCGGTGATATCTCTACATTAAGCATTAACCCTGCAGGCCTAGGCGTTTTTCGTTCTTCTGAATTTAGTTTTTCACCTTCAATTTACACTTCTGAAACATCTTCTAAATATCTGGAAAAAACATCAGGTGATATAAAATATAATTTTAATTTCGGAAATATTGGGTTTATATCAACTTATAAACTCAGAAGACCTCATGATGAAGGGCAGGGATGGGAATATTTGAATTTTGGTTTTGCTGTAAACAGACTTGCTAATTTTAATAACAGATTTTTAATAGAAGGAAATAATTACGAAAACTCTTTAATTACTGATTATCTGTCAAAAGCAAACGGTAAATTAATTGATGAACTTAACCCATTTGATACTGAATTGGCCTATAACACCTATTTAATTGACCCTATCGATACTATTGGCAATTATTCCAGTGTGGTACCTGTTAGCGGAGGTGTTAAACAATCTAAATCGATAACTACATCAGGTTCAATGAATGAAATGGCTATTTCATTAGGAGGTAATTATAATGACCAGTTCTTTATTGGTGGCACTATTGGTTTTCCATTCATACGTTACTTTGAACAATCAACTTATAGGGAATTGGATATTGACACCATATCTACTTTTAAAGCTTTCTCTTTAAATGAAGATATTTCTACTATTGGCTCAGGAATAAATTTTAAATTAGGTATGATATTTATTCCAGTTAAATACGTGAGACTTGGTGCTGCTGTTCATACACCAACGTTTTTCACAATGAAAGATAATTATACCCGTACTATGATTTCTGATTTTGATGACGGCAGAAGCTATCTGTCAAGCTCTCCTAATGGTAAATTTGATTATGAATTAAATACTCCTATGAGAATTATCGGAAGTATTGGTTTTATTATTGGAGAATTCGGATTAATCTCTGCAGATTATGAGTTTATTGATTATTCAGAAGCAAGATTAAGAGCAAAAAGCTATAAGTTTTTTGAAGAAAATGATGCCATACAAACCAACTACAGAGCTCAAAATAATATAAGACTTGGAGGAGAAGTCCGATTAGAACCAATTACTATAAGAGGTGGCTATGCAATTTATGGCAGTCCTTACAAAACAGGTATTAATGATGGAGAAAGAACATCATTATCGTTTGGAATTGGCATAAGAGAAAAGGATTATTATATGGATGTTGCATATGTCTATTCTAAAGCCAATGAAGATTATTACTTATATAATCCTGTTCTTGTAAAACCAGTAGAAAATACCATGACATCAAATAATATAATGATAACTTTAGGTGTCAGATTTTAAATAAAAAAATAAATATCTCTTAAAAAGAGTTTTTCAATTTTGAAAAGCTCTTTTTTTTATTTGTAAAACAAATAAAAAAAATATTTTTTTCAATTATTTTTCATAAATTTGTTTAATTTTATCTCTTTTTATAGAGATTAATACCTTATTTAATCCGAAAAATAATATTTTGAATATAAAACAATTTAACAGTAAGTAATAAATGTTTGAAATTCAATATTTTATATTTTTTTAATAATAGGGTTAATAAAAATTATTTATTTAAAATAACAACATAAAACTTAAGTATGAAAAATTTTTATTTTTTAAAAATTAAACGTTACTTACAATTAAGTTTTGTTTACTTTGTTTTTCAGTTATCTTACATTCAGTTATCTTTTTGTCAAAATGTTCGTGAACCATTTATCAGTAAAGTTGAAGAATGTATTTTAGAACAAAATGATGAACAAAAGGAAATTCTTAAACTTCTTGAAGTTCCTGAGAAATACAAATCTCATCCTGAATATGGAAAAACAAGGTTATCAAACCCCAATATGCAGAGTAGTTATGAATTAATTCATGAAAGAACCATCGACAGTAGATTATTTCAAAATCTGGATGGTACATTTACAACGGTTAAATCAGGAGAACCCATGCATTATAAAGATGCTGACGGCTGGTGGCGTTCTATTGAAGTAGTTTTTGAAGAAGACGATTTAAAGCCACATCTGTTTCACCTTAATAAACAAAAATTACCTATTTCATTCGATGGGAAATCGTCAGTAATTACTATGAGTCTTGATGAAAACAGCAAAATGAGTTATGGTAATGACTTGACCTTACTACAGATTGATAACAATGGGAACGTGATTAATGAAAAATATATAAACAACATTCTTGCGTCAGTTAATTTAAATAAACCTAAAGCTGACATTACAAATTTATTTGATGGAATAAATATGATGGTTGATTTTGATTTTTATATGGCCAAAACAAATTATATTCTTACATCGCCTAATGTTATTAATAATAACTCTAAGTGGGTAATTTTTAGAGAAAAAGTGTTTATACCTGAGGGCTGGGAAATGGTTTATGATGAATCTGATGGATATATAGAAGAGGGCATCTTTAAAGGGAATTTATTAATTAAAAATAAGAATGGAGAAGTATTATCAAAATTTTTAACACCTATTTATTTTGATTCAGGTTTGGATAGGAATTCTAATAATATGACAGGTGGATATAAGATTGAAAAAATAAATGAGACTACTTATTATTTAAGTTTGATGATACCTACTGGCTGGCTGTTGTCTCCTGACAGGGTTTATCCTGTGAATATTGACCCTGTTGCTGTTGTAGATGATTATGCAACAGTAATTTCTTGTTTTACACCTACTTA